>JAYKGX010000418.1:0-5304 GCA_035285565.1 Synechococcales cyanobacterium | reverse complement strand
AGGAGCGGCAGGCACGGGAGGTGGGGGAGCAGGCGGGGGCGTAGGCGGGCTGGATTTCAAGGTCGCTTGGCAGGTGCGCAGCAAAGAGGACAGCATAATGGCAAGGAGCAACAAGCCCAGCAGTCCTCGAATCGGCTTGAGGACACTTTTGACCGGCAGGGGCAGGGTAGGTGCTTGGGTGGGGAGATGGGGGGAGACCGGAAAGGCGGGAGCGGGGGCAGGCGGGAGGGGCGCGATCGGTAATTGCCAGCGATCGAGCAGATCCGGAGGCGTAACCACCATGGGATCCTGCAAGGGCCGTTGACTGTGCTGGCTTAGTTCGGGAAGGCGGATGCGCAGGTGGCGGGCCACGTCGGCAAGCGTGTGGCTGAGGCGTAGACTTTCCAACAGCGCGGCAGTAAAGAGACCTAACCCTAGAGCGGGGGATTCATGGGAAAACTGGTCTGGCAGGCAAGAGAGAAAGGTGGGAATGCCAAACTCCTTGGCTAGGGCGATCGCATCATGCCCCAAGGGTTGTTGTCCCCGGACAGATTGGCTGCGGTTGATATCCAGGAAAACGGCAATGCGATCGCTGGGTAGCGTTTTCAGAAGACCATAGAGATCGCGCAGGGCAATCCAGGAATTTTGGGGAGTCTCTTGGGGATTGAGGGGGTTAGCATCGATCGGCAGCAAATAATCTTGCCCTTGCCAGGAATCACCATAGCCGCTGAAGAAAAACCACAGACTGTCCCCTGGCTGAATTAAATCGCGTTGCAAGTGCATTAACCATTGCTCCAACGTGGCGCGATCGGGGTAGGTGGGCTGCTGCCATTGAATCGGGGAACTATCCGTGAGTAAGAGGATTTGCTTTGGGGCAAGACCCCCACTTTCCAGACACCAAGCCCGGAATGCTTCTGCATCTCGTTGCGCGCATTGCAGGGATTGCAGGAGCCGATAGTGATCAATCCCGATCGCCATTGCCCAATGCTGACCCATAACAAATCTCCCACCCAAAAACCGTTCTCTCGCCTATTATGGAGAAAAATTAGTCATTCAGATAGATCCACTCAAACAGATCACCTCAGATCCTCGTTTCATCTCCTCGTTTAAGGACCTTTCCCTATGGCTCGACATCAGGCAATCCTATCCCTCTTAACCTATAGCGGACCGTTGCTCCTGCTGACAGGGGCTGCCATCTTGCCCACAGTGACGATCGCTCCTACTGCGGTACAGGCCTATCCCATGCGGTTGGATGTGGGCATCGATCGGCTCCCAGAGGAAAACTATGAATCCTTTTTGCGACGAGCGGAATTAGTAGCAAGGACGGCGGTACAGCGCAGCTTTGATCGGGATATTTTAGGGAGCCAGGTGGTGATTTATATCCTGGGGCGAAATTTTGGGGCAGAAGTTCCCGTCCTGTCAGTAGAGGTGCGGCGGGAAGATTGGCGTGCCCATCCTGACATCAAACGCTGGGCGACCTACTATCGCACCAGTCAAGGGTTGCTGGGGTTCCAATTCAGCAACTTGGATCCACTCCGACCTTCACTCACGCCAGCACTTCAGATGCCAGCTCCAGTCGTAACACCGAAGCCTGTGATCGCCCCACCTGCCCAACCCGCTACTCCGACTCCTCCCACCCAGGTGGCTCCTGAGGATCAGTCCGATACCAGGAAATAATACCTCCTTGAAGTGACATACTCCCGACTCTGATGCTGAGGCATAGAGCGCGGGCTTCTCAGTGACTCCTGCTACTGTATCGGACGTTACCTGAGCTTTAAGAACGGAATGCCCTACCGCTCTATGTTGGATGTTGATGGCTGCATTGTAGAAAGCCTCCCGGAACAGGACTCCCCTAGCCCTTTTAATTAAGGGGGAACCGAGCCAAATTGAAGTGTTCAGCAATTGTCGTGAGACTCATTCCCGGTTGCTTGTTGGTTTGAAGTTCTCCCTGTTCAGAAATGGCTTCCTATCCTTTTACGCCGCTACCAGACTCTGTAGGGACGATATAGCGTTGCATCACTAGGAAAAACGCCAGAATCGGAGCGATCGATAGAACAGATCCCGCTGCTAAAACGCGCCAATCAAAGTCCGACAAGCCTGAGAGTTTCGCCACCCCCAGAGGCAAGGTGTACATATCTGGGCGATCGGTCACAATCAAAGGCCAGAGGAAATCGCCCCAAGCACCGATAAACACAAAAATTGCCAGCGTGACTAAGGCAGGTCGCACGGCAGGCAGCATGATATTCCACCAAATCCCTAGTTCAGAACAGCCATCCATCCGTCCGGCTTCTTCCAATTCCTTGGGCACGCCCTGAAAGGCTTGACGCAGGAGAAAAATACCAAACGCTGAGGCGATCGCTGGGAAAATAATGCCTAGGTAGGTATTACGTAATCCTAATTTAACCGTCAGAATAAACAGTGGGATCATCACAATCTGAAATGGGATGAGAATCGTAGCAACGATCGAACTGAAAATCAAGTCCTTTCCTTTAAAATCCAACCGTGCCAAGGGATAGGCTGCCAGTGAGCAAAAGAGTAGATTCAACCCAACGGTCAGCCCAGAGACCACAATGCTATTGAGAAAGTAGCGTCCAAAGGGATTGTTCGGATCAGCATTCCAGGCTTTGACAAAATTTTCCAATGTGGGTTGCGCTGGTAACCATTGGGGTGGGAACCGAAACAGATCCTCGGTGGGTGATTTCAACGCCGTGCTCACAAGCCACATCAGCGGCACTAACATCACCAGGGCGATCGCACTCAGCACCAGATAAGTGCCTATAACTTGCAGTCGAGATTTCCGTTCCATGGCTTGCCCCATCTCCCTATTTTGTTGCCACCACTGCCAGATTCCACGCCATCCGCTTCATGCCAGGAATTTTCTTCAACCCGCGATCGCACCTTTCCAGAAATCGGTAGGTGTTGGCTAAGCGGGACTGTTCCACAATGATTTTTTTCCAATAGCGCTCCTGGTTGGGATTCACCCGTTCAATCAGGTAAAACTTTAGAAAAATCCATAGGGTGGCAATCCAAAATGTATCAGCTTTAGTCTGGGAAAACAAAGCATTCACTGTATCTAAAATATTGATATGCAGAGGCATTTCATCTTCTGTCCGCACTTCCGTTGCCATTTTGCGATAAATATTAATCACCGGATTATGGCGCAGGGGATCCCAAAAGCAAACTTTGCCACCCGGTTTGACCACCCGATGCATTTCTCGTAGGGCGATCGCTGGGTCAGGAATATGATGCAGTAGGTTGGCTGCGTAGACAATATCAAAACTGTTATCGGGAAAATCGATCGCCATGGCATTGATCACCCGTCCTTCCACCTTCACCCCATTACTCTGGGCCAGTTTCAGCGCCACTTCCACCATTCCCGGTGAATAGTCTGCTGCCACGCAGCGCGCCCCCAAGCCGGAAAAATACACGCTATTCTCACCTGCCCCACAGCCCAAATCCAGCAGAGACTTGCCGCGCACATCACCCAAATGTTTCAGAATAAAACGATTTTCCGGTGCCGTACAGGCTTCAAAGTAGTCTGCTACCTGAATCCCATCCACGACGATCGTGCTGGCCCAGCGATCATGAAAGGTTTGTTCGCGGTGGAGCAGCTCGTCTTGCACTGCGGGCAATTCATTCGGTACAGCCATGGGGAAATCGCGATCGTAAAGAATATAGCTATTTTAAACGCTAGCTGGTCTTCTGCATCAGACGATCGGGGCAGATGGGGGAGAATTTTCCGAGGGAGGAACCAACCGCCTTGAAGCTTGTATGAGATAAGATTGATTAGCTACGATACCTATTGAGGAGGTTCAGCATGTCATTGATGCATTTATTAAATCGATGGTTTTTGCATATATTCCTCCTTCCCTTGCCGATCGCCAGTGG
The DNA here is from genome assembly GCA_035285565.1 of Synechococcales cyanobacterium. Taxonomy (GTDB): domain Bacteria; phylum Cyanobacteriota; class Cyanobacteriia; order Leptolyngbyales; family Leptolyngbyaceae; genus JAYKGX01. The sequence continues at coordinate 1,437 of JAYKGX010000418.1, read as the reverse complement.
ATTCCTTGCCCCTGCATCCGTGTTTCCACAACATCCTCCTGCCCAGCGATCGCAGTCTAGTATCCCCCTAACCCACAAGCAGCAAGCTCAGCAACTTTTTACCCGAGCACTCCAACTGGCGCGCACCTTACCCCCAGATGAATTTGGGCGAGAACAAGTGAGTCTGAAAGCAGCCACCTTAGGCACGATCGCCATCCAACTGGCCCAGGCAGGAGACCCCCAGCAGGCTAAAACGGTATTTCAAGAAGCGGAGATGGGGATTCGCAAAAATTTACGGGATTGGGAACAGACAGAAGCCTTAGCTGACTTAGCCGTGCAGTTGACGGAAGCAGGATTCACGGATGCAGCCCTGAAACTGGTGACGACGTTGAGCCAGCAGGAGTGGTTGGACGATCGCTACTATCGTCAAGCAGAAGCGCTGAATCAAATTGCCGTTCAACTGATTGCCCAGGGAAAATTGGAACAGGCTCAACAATTAGTGCCACAGATTCTAACACTAGCAAGAAAGATTTCAGATACGGCGGGATATCAATCAAACGGCAGTTGTGGGATATGGCGCTATGAAGTTTTAACAGGCTTAGCAGAAACACTGGCAATGCTACATCAAACTCAAAAGGCGATCGCCACGGTTAAAGAAACGTTGTCTTGTTCTGCTGCCAGTGAAGGCGGCACAAATTACCAATTCCAGGGCATTATAGCCGTTCTGAAGCATGTGAAAACCCAGCAGGATCTGCTGCAAATGCTCAACGCGATTCCCACGCTAAAACCCGAGGGGAATTCTGATCAAATTTTTCATGAAACAGCGGTGAAAGCTGCAAGGCTCGATCAACCCACCTTAGCTCGGCGAGCAACCCATAGGATTCAGGATAAAGTGCTCAAAGCTTATACAGAATTTACTGTAGAGTCCTATAATTTACGGGAAGGCGATCGTCAAAAAAGCCTGAATTTAATCCGCAGAACAGAAGAATTTTACAAGACTAATGCAAATGAATTAAACAACGTGACTTGGCTTGATACGCTCATGCTACCCCATCTAGCAGCGAACGTAGTTAGAATTAAGCAGCCGGATTTATTAGAACGTTTACAGCAACGAGATGCCACTGGCTTTAACGATCGCATCGCAATTGAATTTGCCAAACTTGGGGAAACGCAAGCTGCCCTAGATTTACTGAAGATGATTGCTGATGTTAGTGTGTGGCAAACGGTGATGCCCTATCTTCAAACCCCCAAAGCCCTTGCCCAGGCAGAACAGATTGTGCAATCTCCAGAATTTCCTGCCCCAGACTATATATCCACTCGTGATCCGATCATGCTGAGCATTACCAAACAACAGCTCCGACTCCATCAGGTGAATGCCGCCCAAGCTGTCACACGCAAGATTATTGCCCCAGAAATCCAAGCTCAAGCCCTAGCGATCGTGGCGACCTATCTCATGAC
>JAYKGX010000417.1:0-3220 GCA_035285565.1 Synechococcales cyanobacterium | reverse complement strand
TATGACACGCTCAACTTGGCAGGGATTGCTCAGAAACTCACGGGGGTAAAGACTCAGGTTCTAGTCCGGCTGCCAGTTCATCTGTCTGCAGAGTTTGCGTCCAAAGGCTTCAAAGGGCAGATCGAGCCTTCTCTGATGCGGCTCACCTATCGCTGTGCCAATGGGGTGATTACGCCTTCCCAGGGTGTGGCAGAAGATGTGTTGCAGCTTCTGGGCAAAGTTTGTCCTCCTGTACAAGTCATCAACAACCCTACCGTCACTCCTGAGGTGTTTCAACAAGCTCAAATGCCTGTAGAGCATCCTTGGTTTCAACCAGGAGAACCTCCGGTGATTGTGAGTGTGGGGCGACTAGAAGATCAAAAAGATTTTCCCACGTTGATTCGAGCCTTTGCCAAGGTGCGTCGTTCTACGATCGCTCGTCTGGTGGTCGTGGGAGAAGGGAGTCAGCGTTCCCAACTAGAGCAAATGATCCAGACGTTAGGATTGCAGCAAGATGTGTGCTTCCTCGGGTATCACCGGAATCCCCATGCCTATGTCGCTAAGGCGAGTGTCTTTGTGCTGTCATCCTTTCGGGAAGGGTTCTGTAATGCCCTGACCGAGGCAATGGCCGTGGGTACGCCCCTAGTGGCAACGGACTGTCAGAGCAGCCCTGCGGAGATTTTAGGGTATGGCGAGTATGGACAGCTTGTTCCTATTGGTGATGAGGATGCGATGGCCCAGGCAATTTTGGCAAGTCTAGCCAATCCGATCGCGCCTCACATTCTCCGCCAGCGAGCCGAAGCCTATTCCCTCGATCGAATTACAGATCAATATTTGGAAACCTTCGATCGGTATCTGAATCAGACTGCGATGCCAATTGCCATCAGCCAGACTCAGGTCTTATCGATGGTAGGAGGAGCCAGCCCAGATTAATGCTCTACTCAGTATGCTGGCTCCATGGGATTGCCTAACGCTCGACGGGTTTACGTTTACCGTTCACCACAATGTCTTGATAGCTGCCAGTCTCGACAATGTTGCCCTGTTCTAAGACATAGATGCGATCGCAGTGCTCCAATGTCGTTAACCGGTGGGCAATGATGATCATGGTTTTGATGCCGCCGAGGGCTTTGACCGCATCGCTGACCAAACTTTCGGTTTCGTTATCCAGAGCAGAGGTCGCTTCATCCAGCACCAAGATTTCGCGATCGTGGTAGATGGCACGGGCAATCCCCACCCGCTGGCGTTGTCCTCCTGAGAGGCGCATTCCTCGTTCTCCCAGCATGGTATGAATGCCCTGAGGGAGGCGATCGACTAGCTCACTCAGTTGGGCAGTGACGATCGCCTGGTGCAACCGTTGTGGATCAATCAAATGATCGGGCACACCGAAGGCAATATTGTGTTCGAGGGTATCTTCCGTCAGGAAAATTGTCTGGGGAACGTAGCCAATCAGTTGTTGCCAAGTCCGCAATTCTGGATACACCGAAACCCCATCCACCCGAATATCGCCCTTGTCCGGAGTGAGCAGCCCCAAGAGGACATCCACTAACGTCGTTTTACCAGCCCCCGATCGCCCAATCAAGCCAATGGATTCCCCTTTTTTCAGTCTGAGAGAAATTTCCCGCAGCGCCGCTTCTTTGGCGGAGGGATAGCGATACCCGAGGCGATCGATCTGAATCTCTTGCTGAAACGGCATGGCAGGTTTCTCATGCAGGCTCTTCCAACTGCTGAGGGGGGGCAATTGTTCGACGGAAAAGTTGCGAGCCGCCGGAATCATTTCTAGTTCCTTGAGGCACAGGTACAGCTTGTCTACCATGAAGCTAGAGTAGCGCACGCCATTAAAGCCATTGATCACCAAGTTAACGCTGGGTAGGAGGCGAATAGAAGCAAGGGCAAAAATTCCCAGCACCGAGTTGAGGTTGCCAGATTTCCCTCCGTCGATGCTTAAGAAAATATAGGTGAAGAGCACCAAGAAGGTGATGAGCAACGCCTCCATCATATAGCGGGGTACATTGGTAAACGCCCAGTAGGAAGCCGTGGCGGTCGCATGGCGCTTGAGCTGATCATCAGCCTGCTTCTGAAAATAGGTCTCACAGCCAATCACGCGAATTTCTTTCAACCCGCCCACACTGTGGTTGATAACGCGAATCGCTTCTTCGTAGGCCTCCGATCGTTCTTTACCCCAGTGACCCACCATATGCTTGAAGCGCTGGAAAATCAGGAGCGAAACCAGAAATACCCCGGCAATGACGACGACGGCAAGCACATTGGTGGCAACCAGTAAGCAAGCGACTGCCAAAATGATGAAGCTATGGGCGGTGGAAAACAGTAGGGGGAGCAGACATTGCTGGACAAAGTTATCAGTCTCCGTCAGCATGTTCTGGGTGAGTTCTGCTGAACTATGCTCCAGGTGATAGGTATAGGGGGCATGGGAATAGGCATTCATCAAGCGAGCCGAAAGAATGCGCCCTTGCCCAAAGCCAAAATTTAAAATCGATCGCTGCACGCAAAACCCGATAAAGGTCTTAATATAGAACGCAAGCACTAGTCCCAATCCTAGAACTAGAATGCTCCGAATCTTCATCTCCTCTGCTGAGGCACCTCCCAACCCGAGGGCCTGCAGAAATCCTCCTACAGCTTGGGTCAACCATGGATCCTGATTGGCAGCGGTGGCGATCGTAATGAACGGTCCCACTAGCCCGATACCAAACGCTTCCAAGGCGGAGGAAAAGAGAGCCAATGCCGTTAATAGGACGAGCTGCCGTTTGCGCCCCGCCAAAATGTAGAAGAATTTAGAGAAGTAGGCTTGCATCTAGCGAAATCCTTAACCTAGAGAAAACGATGGTCGTCAATCAGATAATTATCCAATTAGAAAATAATCATTCAAAAAGTGATGACTCGGTCAACATTGTAGATCAGGCTTTCCATGGGCTGGCTGGCAAATCTACGGAGTCCTAAATCTTATTAATAGCTTCATACTGGCAAGGTGATCGTAGAATCGCTGAGATACCTCCGATTATTGTCCGCTATTTCTAGGAGATCCTTGCGTGAATTTACTGAAAAGCCGACCATCTATCCATAGGAGGGTTAATCTGACTTGAGAGGGAGAACGAAAAATTCTCCTCTAAGACTCTCTTAGCGATCGTCTCTTAGATCGTCTTGAAGCGATCGGATATTTCCCTAACACCTTGATGAACAGCTTGGATGGGATGGCAGCATCTCTATTTAAGTAATTATACTTATG
>JAYKGX010000416.1:0-7051 GCA_035285565.1 Synechococcales cyanobacterium | reverse complement strand
ATTAGTTGAGGGCTTATACCAAATCCATGAATTAACGATACAGATCCGATCGCTCTTTTCCTTAATTCAGGTGTGAGGCGCTGATATCCTGGCGAGCAGATCCCCCTAGCCTCCTTGATAAGGGGGAACCAAGCCAAATTAAAGGGTTCAGCAATCGTCATTCCCTACATTGGCATTGCTTCCTTGTTTGCTCAAGCCTAGGAAAAATCATGAAAGCCTATCAAATTCAAACGGCTGATGGCATTGACGGATTAAAGCTAGTCGATTTACCCGATCCCCAACCCGGTATAGGACAAATTCTGATTCGAGTGCGGGCAACTTCGCTCAATTATTGCGATACAGCCGTCGTCAGTGGCAGGTATCCTGGGCAAACGCTGCCTGTGATTCCCTTATCCGATGGTGTAGGAGAGGTCGTTGCGATCGGTGAAGGAGTCCACCCGCGTCAAAGTAGGCGATCGCGTTGCTGGCATCTTTTTCACGGTAGAGGCTGCTCGTGACGTGCTGGCAACAATGTGAGCGATCGCGGTACGGCAATTGAGTCTGTAAAGTGGGAATGTTGGGGAAAGTTCTGCTAACGCAACTCAGCGATCGCCCGCCTCCCCAATCCAAACTCCAAACTCCAAAAAAAAAGAGCCGATCGCGATCGGCTCTGCATTGAAAATTGAATTAAAGCGTGCGCTTTAGACGCTAGCCTGCGCAGCCTTCAGTCGGATAAACGCTGACTTTCTTCTTGCTCTTGCCGTAACGCTCAAACGTGACGATGCCACTCACCAGGGCAAACAGGGTATCATCGCTACCCCGACCCACATTGTTACCGGGATGCAGTTTGGTACCCCGTTGCCGCACAAGGATGCTGCCTGCATTCACTGTTTCACCGCCATAGCGCTTCACGCCCAGACGTTTCGCGTTAGAATCGCGACCGTTGCGAGTACTACCTGTACCTTTCTTATGTGCCATTGTGTCCTCACGAGATATCGATAGATGGGTCGATCGTTATCCGATCTACTCAGCAGAAACAGATTTACCATCAACGGTAATTGATTCCACCAGAAAACGGGTCAGTTCTTGACGGTGACCGCGCTTCTTACGGGTTTTCTTTTTGGGCTTCATCTTGTAGACCAGGACTTTTTTGCCCCGGAACTGCTTGAGGATTTTGCCCGTGACGGTAGCGCCTTCCAGAAGCGGTTGACCCACACTAATGGAGTCGCCATCGCTGAAAAACAAGACCTTCTCGATCGTGACTGCGGTATCTGCATCGCCTGCAATCCGCTCCACATCATAGAAACGACCGGGTTCTACTCGCAGTTGCTTGCCGCCGGTTTCGATAATTGCGTATGCCATTGTGTGTTTTACTTCCTTGATGCCGTACAGGTAGCGATCGCAGATGACCGCGTTTGGGTTTGACCTGATCCGAGCGATAATAAACAGCCAGCTTACTATCCTACAGAAGAGGGGTAGGATTTGTCAACTTTTTTGAAGGAGTTAGTTGTTGGGAACTTGTACTATAGCAATCCTCTTTCAGTTGTAAGAGTGGGACAGGCTTCTAGCCTGTGCCGGCAGAATTCCCACTCCACAAATCAATTAGGATTGCTATAGGAGTGGCGGTTATTTTTGGAGGTAGAGTTCTTCGATGTTCCACAGACCCCAGAAGGGTAAGCCGTTGTAGCGTAGACCTTGGACGTGGTTGCGAACAGCCATGGTGGCACGATCGTTGACGAGATGGATGATGGGCAGTTCTTCTTGGACGAGCTGCTGGAATTGCATGTAGATGGCTCGGCGCTTTTTGGGGTCGAATTCCCTGGCTCCGGCACGATAGAGGCGATCGATTTCCTGCTCAAAGTCTTTGGGGTAATAGTCTGTGAGGGCAGGTTGACCGGGTTGCTGCTTGAGGTTGAAGGAATGGGAGCCACCGCTGCTCATCCACAGGTTGGCAACGGCATGGGGTTCCACGCCGCCTTCAAAACCGACCATGTGGGTATCCCAATCACGGGTTGCATTAATTTTATCGACTAAGACGTTGAAGTTGATGGCTTGAAAATTCACCTTCATGCCAATCTTGCCCAGATCCTGCTGGACTTGAGAGGCGATCGCCACCCGCACAAGGTTGTTGGCATTGGTGATCAGGTCGAACTCAACTCGGTTCCCTTCACCATCGAATAGCTCGCCCTGGGGATTATAGGTAAATCCCGCCGATCGCAACAGGTCTTTGGCTTGATTGGGATTGTAGGGATAGGTTTTTAGCCCTTGCTGAGGAGAAAAATAGAAGGGACTCTGCACAGAAATGGGCGAATGCTGAACGACACCCAGTCCGCGAAAGATATTATTATTAATTCGTTCTTTATCAATGCTATAAGCGATCGCTTGTCTGAAGATCTTATTGTTAAACCATTTAGATTTTTTAGGATCAACAACATGTTTCCCTTGACTGTTTTTAGCCGTGCTTAAGTTAAAGACAAACTGTAAAACCCCTGACCAAGGTCCACCATCCAGCAAGCGAAAGTTTCCCCGTTTCTCTTCCTGTTTCAAGAGTTGATAATATTCCGATTTCAAAGGACGGGCATCTCCCATCACATCCAGGTCACCCGAACGGAATTTTAAGAGCTGTAAGTCCTGGTTCTCGATCACGTTCCAAACAATTTTTTCCACCTGCGGTAGGGACTGACCTTGGTTGTTTTTGCCCCAGTAGTGGGGATTGCGCCGAAAGACTAACCGCTGCCCCACGCGATAGCTCTCCAGCATAAACGGTCCATTCACCACCACCTCGGCTGGCTTGGTATCCGTGCCCCAGTGGGTCAGAAATTTGGGATTGCCACTTTTGCGATCGATTTCCTGCAACGACTGTTCTAATTTATGCTTGGGTAAAATGGCAACGGCTCCGGTACGCCCTCCTGTGGTGGTATGTAGAAAGGGTGAAAAGGGTTCCGGAAACCTAAATTCCACCCGGCGATCGTCCAGTTTCCGCACCTTGGGAAATTCACCTTTTTCACCAATGCGAACTTGATCCTTAGACTCGATCGGTACCTTGGGGTTAAAGACAATTTGATTGTAGGTAAACACCACATCTTCAGCAGTCAAAGGCTGTCCATCTGACCATTTCAGCCCTGGACGCAAGGTAAAGACAACTCGTTTTTTATCTGGGGAAAATTCCCATTTCTCGGCTAAGGCGGGTTCCACTTTCCCCGTTACGCCATTTTCGCGGGTTAACCCTTCATGGCTAAACAGAAAGATGTTGGGCACAGAAGAGCTATTCGCATAGTTAAAGGTTTTAGGATCGATCGGTGTGAGAAGCCGAAGGGTACTTTGGGAGGTCGTTTGAAACCGATGGGGATTGCAAGCCACGATCGCCAATCCCACCAGAATTCCAGTACAGGTGACTCCTGAATTGCCCACAACCGGATTGGATACAACTGCACTGAATCGGCTCGATCGCATTTTCATTCTCATTGCCTTCCCCATTGCAGCTTACATTAATCTTCCACGTGCAGATCCGGCAGGTTCCACATAGCATACCCCCGCGCACTATCATTTTTAGGATAATTGATGCCTTTAATGCGATCGCGTACTGCAGACATCACCCTAGCATTGACTAAGTAAATAAAGGGTAAATTTTCCTGGGTTAAGATTTGGGTGCGTCCGTAGAGTTCCTTGCGTTTTTTTAGATCAAATTCCTGCGCGGCTTTGATGTACAAGTCAGAAATTTCCTTTTCCCAATCGTAGGTCACCTGCCCTTCTAAAGAGGGTTGACCCGGTGCAGACCGTTGGTTGAACAGGTGCGATCGTCCCTCTAGGGACCACAGATTAGATGAGCTATGGGGTTCAGGCCCTGCCCCAAAGGCCATCAAAATGGCATCAAAGTCCATCGAATTATCTAGGCGATCGGTCATCACGTTGAAATCGATCGCTTCTAAGCCCACTTCAATGCCAATTTGGGCTAGATCCTGTTTAATTTGTCCAATCATACTCACCCGGAGCAGATTGCTGGCATTGGTCGTCAGGGTAAACTTTACCGGATTGCCCGCTTCATCCAATAGTTGCTTTTGGTCATTGTAGGTAAAGCCCGCTTTGAGCAAAAGTTGTTTAGCTTTCTCGATATTGTAATCGTATACCTTTAACCCCTCTGTGGGGGATAGGTGAAAAGGGCTGGCGGGAATGATGGGAGAATTAACTAAAACCCCCAAACCTCGATATAGATTGGTGTTCATTCGTTCACGATCGATGGCATGGGCGATCGCTTGTCGGAATGAAACATTGGTAAACCATTTAAGTTTAATCGGATCAATCAGATGTTTGCCATTGCGTTTGCCTTGGTTTAAGTTGAAGAACATAAACGTGACAATTTGGCGAGACTCTCCCATATAGACGGTGAATTTTCCGCGTTTCTCTTCCCGTTTCAGCAGGGCAAAATCCTCTGGGCGAATCGGTTCTACCACATCGGGTCCCCCGGAACGAAATTGCAGCAGTGACGTATTTTGGTTTTCCACCAACTTCCACACCAAGCGTTCCACAAAGGGCTTCTGCTTGCCTTGCCCATCCCGTTCCCAGTAATAGGGATTCCGTTCAAAAATCACCCGCTGCCCTAAGGTATAACTCGTCATCCGATAGGGCCCATTCCCCACCACCTGGGTCGGATCGCTGCCGGTATTCCACAGAGATAAAAATTTGGGTTTGCCATCCTGCTTTTCACGCACACTGGCTTCTAGGACATGTTTCGGCAAAATGGGCGTACCACCCGCCATCAGCAGCATGGGGGCAAAGGGTTCTGGCGTAGTAAACTCCACTCGGCGATCGTCCAGCTTGCGAATCGTGGGCAACTTGCCTTCACGCCCCACCTTAAAAGCATCGCGTACCGGAGTAGGAATGTCAGGATTGAAGTAAATGTCCTGAAAGGTGAAAATAATATCATCCACGGTAAAAGGCTTGCCATCAGACCACTTCAATTCTGGGCGCAGGGTAAAGGTAATGGTTTTGCGATCGGGGGAAATCTGCCACGATTCCGCTAAGGCAGGGGTAATTGCACTATTCGTCGCGTTTTCAGCCAGCAAGGTCTCGTAAATTAAACCAAATACATTGGGATATGTATCATTCAGCGCATAGTTAAAGGTTTTTGGTTCGCCCATCTGGCTGTCGATAATCTGGCTGCCTCGGGCCGCTTCCACCTTCAGCGAATGATGCGAACAGCCACTCAGTTGCAGACTCAATAAGAGCGCGATCGCCCCCAAACTCAGAATTCCTGCGATCGTCTTCCGAACGGCTTTGCCGATGAAGGTTTGTTGCCAGACTTTAACCATTGCTTAAGAAACCATTGCCTAAAAGCTTGCTTGAAACCTAGATGATATTGCCCCATCTTACCCTGAAACCCGAGAGATGGGCGGGGCGAAATTCTGCTGGCACAGGCTAGAAGGCTATCCCACTTTTACAACTGAAAGAGGATTGCTATATCAATCGAGAACGGTTGTCTTCAAGCTCATTGAGGCGGTGGTGAAGCTGTTCATCCGTCACCTCAGGAGATAATTGCTGTTGCATCACCCTGACAGGAAAGGTGCGATCGAGCGACTGAGAAGTCGTACCATACTCAGCCAGTTTCGATTTTTGAGTCCACAGCCATCAACTTCCTAGGTTCACTTGTAATCCTTTAAGAATTGGGTTTGAGATCCACCAGGGGATTGACTAACACTTTATCAACGCGGTTGCCATCCATATCCATCACCTCAAATCGCATCCCACCCCAGATAAAATGGTCGGCGGAGATGGGAATTTTACCCAGATGCATCACCACAAATCCCCCTAAGGTTTGATAGCTCCCCCGTTGCTCTCCGGGTAACTCTCGGTCTTCCAGCTCCAACAGTTCCTTAAATTGATAAATGGGTAACATGCCATCCAACAGCCAGGATCCATCTTCCCGTTGAATTGCCTGGGGTTCTTCCAGTTCATTGGCATTGGGGAGGTCACCCACCAGAGCTTGCAGAATATCCGTGAGGGTGACCAACCCTTGAATCACGCCATATTCATCCACCACAAATGCCATCTGGTTACCCGTCTGCTTAAACAGTTCCAGCACCTTCAGCGCTCGGGTACTCTCCGGCACAAATACAGGAGTTTGCAACGACTTAGTGAGATCGAGCCGTTCTCCTTCTAGGGTTTCCATCAGCAAGTTATAGACCTGAATCACTCCCAGGAGATTATCTAACCCTCCTTGGCAGACCGGGAAGCGCGCATGGGAACCTTCCTTGAGCGCCCGTCGATTTTCTTCATCACTGTCTTCTAGATCCAGCCAAAGAATATCCACCCGAGGAGTCATGATCGAGCTAACCCGGCGATCGCCCAGTTGAAACACCCGCTTCATAATGTCTTCTTCGGCCTGCTCAAACATGCCTGCTTCGGTACCTTGCTCGATCAAGACTTTGATTTCTTCCTCCGTCACCTGAGGTTCATCGGAAGGGCGGATACCCAATAGTTTTAAAACAATTTCTGTGGATTGGCTGAGCAGATAGACGATCGGGGACACCACCTTAGCCAGCACACTCATGGGAATGGCTACTGTACTGGCGATCGTTTCCGGCGAGTTTAAGGCTAAGCGCTTGGGCACCAATTCCCCGAGGATCAGGGTCAGATAGGTAATCATCAAAACCGCAATGCCAAAGGCGAGTCCCTCACTGTAAGCTTTGAGACCCTCAATTTGGTCGAAGATGGGTTTAAAAAAAGAGGAAAGGGCTTGCTCACCAAACGCCCCAGACACGATCGCAATCAGCGTAATGCCAATCTGGGCTGCTGCTAAAAAGCTATTAGGATTATTCGCTAATGCTAAGGCAGACTTTGCACCCTGATCTCCTTGGTTAGCTGCCTGCTGAAGTCGGATTTTCCGGGCTGAGACGATCGCCATTTCAGACATGACAAACAAAGCATTGGCAATGATCAGCAGAAAAATGATCAGCAGTTTATTAGTGAAGGACATTTCCCTAGGAGGCAGTGGATCGCAAACATTCAATTAGAAACAGTTTCCAGTGTATCTGAGATTGGCCAGATAGCAAGGGAAACAAAATTTATAAAAGAA
>JAYKGX010000415.1:0-8642 GCA_035285565.1 Synechococcales cyanobacterium | reverse complement strand
TCCCCCTTATCAAGGAGGCTAGGGGGATCTGCTCGCCAGGATATCAGCGCCTCACACCTGAATTAAGGAAAAGAGCGATCGGATCTGTATCGTTAATTCATGGATTTGGTATAAGCCCTCAACTAATCGAGCATGACGTAACTCTCCGCAGTCAACAGCGACGAACCCAATATCTTCAGCTAGTTGCATAACCGTATAACTTTTGGAGTTGGGTGTCTGAAAGTTCAAAGGTAATAGAAGCCACAGCGATTGATCTCCTATGGTGCGTTGCTACTACTCTGAAAAATTGGAGGGGCAGGGCTCGAACCTGCGTCCAGTCGGAAAAGAGCCGACCGCTCTACCACTGAGCTACCCTATTGCCCATTATACTGACTCGTTTTGATCCTGCAACCGTTGATGATGCTCTTGTAACGTACTCTGATGGATTTCGCTGCTCGCTTGAATAGTCTGCTTCATCGTTTTGCCAGAAAAGAAGCCTGAACTCCGCAAGATCTTCGCTAGGGCTGGATGAGAGACCGAAACCCCATGAACTAATTCTGGAGTAGGCGTAAATGCTACGGGTTGACCAGACGGACGAGGAACAGTCCACCCTGTTTTTTCAGGATCAACTTGATGTTTGCGGCAAATCGATTCAACTCTTTCCAGAGTGCAGGATTGCTGACCCGATAAAACCTCCCATGGCAACGGCAGTTCGTTCCAAACAGCCGTATCTGGATCAAGTTGCCCTCCCGCACTGTAGTGCCATGCAACCACATCAGCCGCCATCAGACGAAGCACTTTGCCAAAACAGATTGATTGAAGAATTTCTTCAGCGCCCATTGCATAAAGCAACGAAATCCAATTATTTCGGGCTGTATTCCAAGCACTTGTCGTATTGTTCCACGTGCTAGAATCGTTACCTCGGCGGACAACCATCGTAGAGCGATTGATGTTCGAGCGTTCCCAAACAGTTTTGAGCAATTGGGCTATTTCTTCCAGAATTTTATACCATCGTCCTAATAGTTCACCTTTCTGGCTATCACTCAACTGTGCGAGTACCTCTTGTGTCGAATAAACATGAGCGATCGCCCACCAATTCGTTTTTGCATTGTTCCGACATCGCTTGAATAGCATATCGGCAATTTCATCGTAGGGACGCTGCTGCCCGTAAATCGTAAACTCGCTGCGTAGATTGGAACGAGCAACATAGTAGGCAATAAAGCAAGCAGAGTCGCAGTCTTTGAAGAATTCTTCCTGTGAGAGTAGGTGTGCCAGCCCAGACTTACCGACCTTTGTGAACATCAATTTCTTTAACTCACCAATCAGCTTATTTAGCTTGGCTTCCATACGAGTGAGATGACGAAAGAGCTTGTTATAGCGCCGTTTTGAAATCTCCATGCCACATTCACCTCGTGCCTGTCGATTTAAGCGATCGGCTTTGAAGTCATTGTTGCCAAAGGATTTATGAATCTCCTGGCTGATGTGACGAATGAACTGCTCAACCGCGTCGGGATGATCGCACGTTTGAGTCTCCATTGGATAAGCTGTTGTAAAGAGATCCATTGCTTTAGCAACTTGACGCTGCAATCCAACAGGCGCAGCAAAGTCTTGCAACATTGAGGTGTAGCTAAAAAAGCTCTGTCTCAAAGACCCTTTAGCTGCTTGCTGTAAACAAGATTTCTCTGTCCGGTTCAAATCATTTTTGAGTAACTCAAAGATAGGATCGGCAACGTCTTCCGGTCGTCTGCGTTGGTTGAGAGAAAGGTAAAGCCACTGCATCCGTTCGTTGTGTTCCATAGCTCACCTCCATCAATCAGACAAAAAACTAATGTCAGTATAAATTAAGACAAGGCTCATGGGGATTTGCTTAGGCGACTTCTTGACGGCTTGAAGTTGGGGGGCATGATTCAACCTCCTGTTGACTTGCTTCTATATTATCTGAACTCAGAGGCATTGGCTCCCCGGTTTTCTTCATCAGTAATCGTAGAGTAGAAGGGGCTTCGCGCTAAACATAGGTATATGTGAATCCCTCTTTCAACAAGACGAGGAATTGAAGTGCCCCCTTCCTTTCGGACACGAAAACGAAAGATCTAAGGATAATACCTCCTTTTTACCACATTTCTACTTCTGTTGATCATTCCATTTCTTTTCGTACTCTTCTGGAGTTAGATACCCTAACGACGAATGAATTCGCTTCTTCATGTAAACATCCTCCAAGAATTGTTCAATTTGCTCATAGGCTTCTGTAAAGTTCCGATACTCTGAAAAATCAACTTCCTCCTCCTTGACCGTTCGCATCAACCGCTCTGCATAACCGTTCTGCCATGCTTGACCCACTTCCGCCATACTGATCTCAACCCCGTGTCGTTTGAGCAGTGCAACATAGTCGTTTGCAGCATATTGCACCCCTTGATCCGAGTGATGAATTTCGGGTCGTCTGTGCTCTAACCCTTTGTTGAGGGCGGTCATGGTTAAGCCTTGATCCATGCTTCTTGCCAAGTGCCAACCCCGAATGCAACGGGTAAACACGTCCATCACCACTGCCAGATAAACGAACTCTTGATGCAATTTGATGTAGGTGATGTCCGCCCCCCAAACCTGTTCCGGGCGCTCAATCGCCAAATTCATCACCCGATTCGGATGGCGGGCAAAACTGTGATTGCTCTGGGTCGTCCGTTTTCGCTGGATTCGGGGTTTGCCCATAATTCCCAGTTTCCCCATCACTCGCGCAATCCGTTTATGGTTTACGACCTGCCCTCGCCGTTTTAACTCATGGGTAATGCGGCGATACCCATAGGTGGGGTGGCTTACCCGCGATCGCCAAAATCTCCGCTTCGAGATGGGTCTCATCCGCAACAGGACGTGGCTCGTAATACACCTGGCTGCGTGGGTAATCCAGCACCTTACAGATGACTTTGATCGGGTATGCCTGACTCAACTGCATCACCATCTCCCGTTTCGCTCCGGACTCCAGTAGCTCGATGCCTTTTTTGCGATTTCAAGCTGCATCGTAAGCTGCCCCACCAACCGCTCCAGTTCCGCAATTCGCTACTGATTGCCTTGTTCCGTTCCACCTGGCTCGAAGACGCTACTGGCTTGCTCCAAGAACTCGGTGCGCCACCGATTCAGCAGATTTGGATTCAGTTTATGGACTCGACAAAGCTCGCTTGCTGTTTTCTCTCCACGGATCACTTGCAAGACCACTTCTGCCTTAAATTCTGCGGTGAACTGCCGACGACTGCCTGCCATAAATTTGACCTCCACTCTGAACAAGTATACTACTCTTAGTACCCTGTCCGATTTGGGGGGGTCATTTCACCTGTCCCACTTTTACAACTGAAAGAGGATTGCTATAGCAAATCAGTGATGTTCAAGCAACCCTGGTATCCTTGCACAGTTCACTCAGCTTGAACTGCTTTAAGGAAGCTTGAACGAAGTTGTAGAATAGAGAAGACTGATATGCCATTTCTTTTGCCGAGTCATGAGTCCATCAGTCAGAGCCGGAGCCAGGAAAGCATATCAGTTATGGGCCACGAACCCATTTCATCCATCGTTACATGCATTATATTTTATCCACGATCCACATAAGAGTGATTCCCCATGAAGTTCTGGACATCGATTGCAGTCACCTTCACCTTGATGTTATTGCTACTTGTTAGTCATACACAGGTGAGCCAAGCCACTGCCCCCATGCTCTGTACTAAAAATATTCAAGCAGAAGCCAGAAAACTCCTCACCCTTCATGCTGGAGCAGACGATCGGATATCCATCAACTCCAATGTGAAACTGATGCCCTCACTCACTAATCCTGTCAATCGGCAGCAAAAATTTTTGGTCTATGAGATCTGGGGCAATATCTACAAAGGACGCTACAGAATGCGATTCCTGTATTATCCCATGGCAGATCGTTGCGTCATGATGGGACAAGAAATCCTGGAATACGCCTCTTTATAGACCGCGATCGCCGCAGGGGTTGACCTCTTTAGATAAGAACCTGTTGTGGGTCTTTGGAATCCCGCACGACAAGTTGGGGCTGACCAAAATCGAGACAATGACCGTCAAGGACGTTTTTGAAACTGCAGGACTTCGCACCACTTCAGGATATAAGCCGCTAGAAAATTATATTCCTGAGCAAGACGCAGCGGTAATTGCACGGCTGAAAGCAGCAGGAGCAATTATTCTAGGGAAGTCGAATCTGGCAGAGCTAGTGGGTGATTTCCAAAGTATCAATAGTCTGTTTCCACATAAATAGTCTCTGAGGCGGACGATGTCAATAGAAAATGCTAAACTTGTTTCCCTGAGAAGTTTTCAGGGATCTTCAAGCAAGACAAATAAGCCTAATATTGAAGATCCATATTGAAGATCCGGATTGCAATATCAATCAAAACATTAGGCTAATTTGTTTTCTCGAATGTTGCCACTAACTTGCTTGCTTTGTTTTCTGAACCATTGTTGATTTGTGAGTTACTATGCACCTCCACTACGCCATAGCAGGATTCAGTAAGCGCTGGGCAAAGTGCAACACCTCGCCCAAATCCGGTCGATCGCTCTGGAGAAATTGCGACACGATCGGATTGCTAGCATTGCCATCCTGAGGATTGCGACCCATATTCAGCAGTTGCAGCGCCAGGGGAACCAAGGTGGGCAACAACGATCGCACCAAGCGCTCATCAATGCCCGATCGCTGCGCCAGAACGTGAATCAGGTGCTGACGTTGATCCATGGGGAAAAGTTGGCTGAAATCTCCCGATGAACTCTGCGCTAATTGGTTTAAAAAACTGCCTAACACAGTGCTAGACGATCGCCGTTGCAAAGCATTTTGGATTGGTAACGCCAATGCAGACATAAGTGATTGCATTGTAAAATCGTCAACGTAATGGCGATCGCGAATCTGAGCCATATTATCGATCACACTATTCAATTGAGCAAGACTACCTTGTTGATGAGGATCGTTAATGCTACTGAGAATATCAAAAAAGAGTCCCATGGATCATTACTCCTTTTGCATCAATGGCAATTTGGGAATGTGAGCATGAACCGATCGCCCTAAACTGAGAAATTGTCCTTGTAAGGTTAGATAGCCCAATTCTGCCACATAGTCGCGATCGCCCATTTCCAGCGGCACCACTAGATCTCGGGCCTGTTCATCCACAACAAATTCCGAAGTGTGATGAGCGGGTTGGCGATCGAGATCAATGTGGTCTGCATCATAGACTCGCAAAACCAACATTTGTCCCCCTTGTAGCCGCAAAGCTTGTTTGCGCTCTGGGGCAACATCCCAATACACATAGGCTTGCGAATGCTGCTTGCCCACTTCCTGAATCCGATGATAGGAATCACAGGGCAGAATCACAATCCGGCAGCCATCATAGTCCGGTGTAGGCATATGGGAATGAATCGATCGCGCCACCCGCAGCCAACGACCATCCGCTGTACGATAGCCAATTTCAGCCACATAGTCGCGATCGCTATGGGGCAGTTCCACCAAGCGCTGATGAATCAAATCATCACAGACATATTCCTGGGTGGCATGGGCAGGCTTTTCATCCAAATCCATATGATCCACGTCATGCAATTTCAGCACCAATTGCTGGGCCCCTTGAGCTTGCATTAACTGGCGATGGCGACTGGAAATATTCCATTCCACATTTGCCTGATGGGAATTGAGTGGCGTGAGGCTAATCCAAGTCTCATCCACAACGTTGCGATCGGCTAACCGACGATTGCCTAAGCTGTAATCCATTAAGCTGGAATTCATCAAGTTGCGATCGGTTGAGCTGAGATCGCGCCCATCATCCTCTAGATCTGCATCTGCTGAAGACCGATTGTCCTGAGCAAACAGGTTCCCCATCGCTAGACCTGCACCTGCTAACCCCACAATTTGCCAAGAACGATTGCCGTCCGGCTGCGAGTGGTTCAATTCAGCGTCAATCGGCTGCTCTAATTCCAACGACGAGAGATCGCTCTGGGCAGAATCAATCGCTGAGTCGTGCCAAGCCGAGTGGCTCACCGTGGGGGAATGGGTCGTCATAGGAATAATGGGCGTTTTCGTCTGAGCAGCATCCTCTAGCGCCGGAACCCACACCGCTGCCGATCGCGTGATTTCATGCCAGGTGCCCTTCGCATCCAAATAGCCTAATTCAGTATCATAGAACTGATCCGCATGGGGAATCACCACATGCCGATCGCGCAGATCTCGATCGCAACTATATTGACGATAAGTGGACTGGCGATCGCCCCACTCCTCCCCATCCACTTCATGTAAGCGCAACGCCAAGGTTTGCCCAGGTTGCTGGACGGTTGCCTGATCTGCCTGCGAGAGTTCCCAATAGGCATAGGCATGATGGGGATCCCGAGGCACAAGAATCATCCGGCTGCGATCAGAAGCATGACCCAGGTGATGACTGAGGGTCGCTAATCCGGCGGCTCCGGCGGCCAACCCCCCTGCCAACCCCAAACCACCCGCCAAACCACCCACCTGGGGAGATACTGCGGGCTGCAACGAAGCACTGGGCATTTCTTCTGCCGCGATCGCTTCCCGGTGGGGCGTATTCAGGGGGGCTTGCTCCAACGTTTCCCGTTCCAGGGCAGTCAGTTGGGCAGCCAATGGTTCCGCCTCAGTTCGCCCTTTTTTGCGACGACCGAATAGCAACCAAGCCAAGAGGGGAATTCCCAACAGCGGCAGCAGCCACCAGAAGTTCCAACCTCCCGACGATCGCGCCGCAGAGGAATTGGTAGCGGAATTGGCAGATTGAGCAGCAGGATTAGCTCCAGAATTCGCGCCCATCTGTGCATCGCCCGAATTCATGGAATTGCTCTTGCCATCACTCATGCCATCCTGAGCAACGTTGCTTGATGGATCGCCCGCCGATGGAGCCGCACCAATCGCAGGCTGAGAGTCTGTAGTCGATTGGGAGTTTGCCGTCGATTCTGCTGGAGCAGTGGAATTTTGACTCGCTGTAGTTTGACGAGTCGTTTGACGAGTCGAAGTAGAGGGGACCGCTGCAGCATTATCAGATGGTTGACCTTGCAGGGTGGCTATCCGAGCCGCCTCGATCGCAGGCTGATTGGCTGTAGCCGTTGCCTGGTTGAGAAACGCCTGAAGCACTGGACTGGCTGTCCCTTGATAGACATATAACAACGGCTGGGAGAAGGAATACCGTTGATCTGTCGGCATGACATTGTGGAGGGGAATCACCCGCACTTCCGATCGATCGCGCACTTGTTCCGCGATCGCATAGCCAATCCCATCAGGTCCCAAGACTTGAATGACCGCATCGGTGCTGTCCTGTTGCAAATGCACGACATTACCCCCATTGGCAAAGGGCGCTGCTTGAAAGACCGGATAGCGAGCCAAAGAAGCGCGGGTATCACTGGTATCGGGGCGATCGACAAAGCGGATCGGCAGATTCGGACCTCCCAGTTGTGCCCAGTTAGTAATTTCTCCTCGGAAGAGTTGGGCAAATTGGCGATCGGTTAACCCCCCAGTAAAGGCATTTTGACGGCTAACAACGATCGCCAACTTATGCCGACTGACGGGCAGACTGACCAAACCTTCTGCTTTTTCTGCTGTGCTTAAAGGACGACCGATCGCCGCTAAATCTGCTTTCTGATCCCGTAGTGCTTGCAGGGCATCATTACTATTACGTTGTGTAATCTCAACGGAAGAATGCGTAGACTGTTGTTCAAATGACGATTTTAAGGCTTGGCTGATGCCGATCAAAGTGGGGTCGCTACTCAGCCGCAGAGAAGTACCTTGGAGAGCTGGTACCATTTGCGAGATGGTATCCACCGCAGGTACAGAAGCAATGCCAGAAGCCGCCAGAGGCATTAAGGGCAAACAAGCCAAGGGCGCGGCGATCGCCAAAAGCAACTTGAGAAACGAACTAGACGGATGTATGGGATGAGCCATGATATTCACCTTCTGGTTGAAGAGTCGTGGCACGGCAGGGGTGGGATAGAGATTGACCAGGAGAACTTGAGAATGAAATGACCAATCGGAATCAACAAATGACCTATGTAGCGGATTAGAATTTCAATCTACCGCTTTCCCTTCCCAAGCCAAGCCAGCTTAAGATTCTCTTCGGATTAGGGATCGTTAAGGAGAGAATAAATTCAAGCTGATTCCTGAGCAGCAACTAAGTATTCAAGAGGGGTTTTAAGTCCAAATGCGGTTCGATCGCATCCGCCAACCGATCTAAAAGGACTTCCCGCTGTTCTCGGTAGTTGGGCACCCCGGTCGGCAGCGATCGCAATCCCCGTTGTAGGCGCAACCGATTCAGCCAAGCCCGTCGCCAGGGTCCATTGTCAAACACGCCATGCAAATAGGTTCCCCAAATCGATTGGGTCACATCCACCAACCCTAAATTGACATCATCAAACAACGGAGTCACTTGATCTTCCGCCTCTTCAATCACCCGAGTTCGCCCTTGGTGAATTTCATAACCGGTGACCGGTAAACCTTCCTGGGGATAGTAGGAGGTGACATTACGTTGCCGAGCCACCTTCTGACCTAAGATCACAGTTTTCAGCGGCAGCAGCTTAAGACCTGGAAAACGTCCTTCTTGTCCTTCCACCCCTTCCGGATCAGCCAACACCCGTCCCATCATTTGATAGCCACCACAGATGCCCATCACGGTCCCCCCCGCTGCCACATATTCCTG
>JAYKGX010000414.1:0-23560 GCA_035285565.1 Synechococcales cyanobacterium | reverse complement strand
ATCGCGGCGAGTCATTTACCTATTCCCACCCATCAGACCACTTCCGAGCATCTCCTCAGCCAAACCCGCGAAGTTTACTACCTAGAAAGTTTGTTGCCAGGAGGACTGAAATTTGATGGCATTGAAGATATTGGGGCGCTGCTGGAGCGGGCAGGGCGGCAGGGAATGTTATCTGGGGAAGATCTGTTAGCGACCGCCACCACCTTAGCCGGAGCGAGACAACTGCGCCGCACCATTGATGCCCAGGAAGACCTGCCAACGCTAACGGCACTGGTGGAAGACCTGCGCACCTATCCGGAACTTGAACAGGAAATTTATCATTGTATTGACGATCGCGGCAAGGTGAGCGATCGTGCCAGTCCCAAGTTGTCAGAGATTCGGGAAAAAATGCGGGGCAATCGCGATCGCATCTACAGTACATTGCAAAGATTGTTACAACGGAATAGTCATGCGATTCAAGAAGCTGTGATTACGCAACGCGATAATCGATTTGTCATTCCGGTGAAAGCAACCCATAAAGATGTCATTTCTGGAATTGTCCATGATGTTTCCATGAGTGGAGCCACGCTGTATGTGGAACCCCAGTCAACAGTTGTTCTAAATAATGCACTCCGGCAACTACTCCGCCAAGAACAGACTGAAGAAGAGGTGGTGTTGCAACGCTTGACAGAACAGATTGCCCTAGTGCAAGCAGATTTGGAAACATTGCTCGCCATTTGTACTAGCCTGGATTTAGCGGCTGCCCGCGCCCGCTATAGTCTTTGGTTAGGAGCCAACCCTCCCCAATTTATTCCCTGGACAGAAGGAGATCCCCAGGGGGCGATCGTGCTGCGACAATTGCGCCATCCGCTCCTGGTTTGGCAACAACAGCACGAAGTGGGGCGATCGGTGGTGCCGACGGATTTAGTGATTCAGCCCCAGATCCGAGTGGTGGCAATTACAGGTCCCAATACAGGCGGAAAAACCGTAACACTCAAAACCCTGGGGTTGGCAGTGTTGATGGCAAAGGTGGGCTTATTTGTGCCTGCCCGTGAACCTGTGGAACTACCCTGGTTTGAGCAAGTGCTGGCCGATATTGGAGATGAACAATCGTTGCAGCAGAGCTTGTCCACCTTTTCTGGGCATATTCGCCGCATTGGTCGGATTCTAACCGCCTTACCGGAAGGACAGTCTTCGCAAACCGATCGCTCCCATTCCCTGGTGCTGCTGGATGAAGTTGGCGCTGGCACGGATCCCACTGAAGGTAGTGCTTTGGCAACGTCTCTGTTGCGTTATCTGGCTCACCATAATCAACTGACGATCGCCACGACCCACTTCGGGGAATTAAAAGCGCTGAAATACCAAGATGAACGGTTTGAAAATGCCTCGGTGGAATTTGATGAAGTCTCGCTATCTCCCACCTATCGACTGTTGTGGGGTATTCCAGGGCGATCGAATGCGCTGGCGATCGCTCGTCGGTTAGGATTAAGTGAGATCGTGATTGAACAAGCTCAGGAATATGTGGGTGGCAGTACTGCAGAAGTCAATCAGGTCATCGCTGGGTTAGAGGAACAACGCCGTCTGCAGGAACAGAAAAATAAAGAAGCCGATCGCTTAATTAAACAAGCGGAATTCTTTTATGAACAGGTGACTACGAAGGCGAATAAACTGAAGGAACGGGAGCGCGAACTCAAACAAGCCCAGGAAGAAACAATTCAAAAATTACTCCTGGATGCCAAGTCCCAAATTGCCCAGGTAATCAAGGAACTGCAACGGGGGACTCCAACTGCCCAAGCGGCGCAAGTGGCCACCGATCGCTTGAACAAAGTTGCAGAACGGCATCTGCCCTCGCGCCAACCCAAGCAAAAACCAGGCTTTCAACCCAAAGTGGGCGATCGCGTCCGGATTCCTCGCCTGGGACAAACCGCAGAAGTGTTGGCTGTAAACGACGATGAGGAATTGACCGTACGATTTGGTCTCATGAAGATGATCGTTTCGATCTATGAGATTGAATCGCTACAGGGTGAAAAAGTACAACGCCCAGAAAAACGGGTTGAACCTCGCCGTGAAACGCCACCACCTCCACCATCTCAAATCCCTGTGATTCGCACCGATCGCAACACCTTTGATCTGCGGGGGAGCCGAGTGGCAGATGCAGAAATCACCATCGATCGTGCTTTATCAGAAGTGCAGGGTCCCATTTGGATTATTCATGGACATGGCACAGGTAAATTGCGGCAGGGTGTGCATGAGTATCTCAAACAGCATCCCCGTGTGCTGAAATTTGAACCCGCCGAACAGCGGGATGGGGGGACGGGAGTGACGATCGCCTATCCTACAGGGTGAATTGTTGAATCATTCCTGGATTGGGTGCTGCTATAGCAATTTTCTTTCAGTTGTAAGAGTGGGACAGGCTTCTAGCCTGTGCAAGCAGAATTCCCCACTCCACAAATCAATTAGGATTGCTATATCCTTACACAATGGGAATCTGTATCACAAACTCAGTGCCTTGCCCTAATGTGGAATGAAAATCAAGTTTACCTTGATGTTTCTCGGTGATGATCTGGTGACTAATGGATAGCCCCAAACCCGTCCCTTTGCCAATTGGTTTGGTGGTGAAGCACGGGTCAAATATCTTAGACTGAATTGATTCAGGGATGCCATCGGCATTATCTGCAATGCTAATCATAACCCAGTCCGAAGTCATTCCTCCTGGTAGAGATTGCGTGATTGCCCGCGTTCGAATCGTAATCGTTGGCTCATGGTTCGTAGATGATGCGAGGGCATCAATCGCATTGCCCAATAGGTTCATGAACGCCTGATTCAGTTGCCTGGGATAGCATTTAACGTTTGGCAACTGTCCATAATCACGGATGAGTTGAATCGCTGGCAAATTGGATTGTGTTTTGAGTCGATGTTGCAGGATCATGATGGCACCGTCAATTCCCTCATGAAGCTGAACCGATTTATAGTCTGATTCATCCAGGCGTGAGAAGTTTCGTAAAGAGATCACCAGATCTCGAATGCGATCGGTGCCGATTTTCATGGAATCGAGGAGCTTTACCAGATCATTCTGCAGAAACTCCAGATCGAGGTCTTGGGCACGTTGCTGCACTTCAGCGATCGGGGCGGGGGGCTGTTGTTGATAGAGTTCAACAAACGCGAGTAATTCCTGGACATACTCCTTTGCGTGCTTGAGATTGCCATGGATGAAATTGATGGGATTATTAATTTCATGGGCGATTCCAGCCACTAACTGTCCCAATGCTGACATTTTTTCACTTTGGACGAGTAGGAGTTGAGCCTGTTGCAGATCCTTCACGACTTTGTTTAGCTCGGTTGTGCGGTGTTCTAAGCTGCGGGTAGTATTGCGGAGTTGTAAATGCACCTGGATGCGAGCCAGAACTTCTTCGTGTTGGATCGGCTTGGTGATGTAATCTACAGCCCCCAGTCTCAATCCTTTGACCTTATCCACCGAGTCTGACAGGGCGGTCATAAAAATGACAGGAATATCGCGGGTGTCGGGATTAGCTTTGAGTCGTTGGCAGGTTTCAAAACCATCAATTCCTGGCATCATTACATCCAACAAAATCAAGTTAGGTTGAAAGGTTTCAATCCGTTGCAGGGCTGTTTCTCCATTTTTGGCGATCGCCACTCGATAGCTCTGTTCGCTGAGCAAATCGAACAATATCTGGAGGTTGGTGGGCGTATCATCAACTACCAGGATAGTATTTTCTTGGTTGAGACCATCAGCGGACATGGACGCCTCCTGAGCGTATTATGGGTACAAAAATGATTCTCTGAATCTGAAATTCTGAACTGTGGACTTACGAGACCCAGGGTGCTAGCAATCTTATAATGCCCTCATCATCAAATTGTTGACTGAGTTCTAGAATGCGATTCGCTAAGGGTATATATTTCGGGGCTAGTGTCTTGAGCCGCTGTGCTTCTTGTTGCACGTCGCTCATAAATCCACTCTGGGCGGCGGTGTACAGGGCGCTGAGTTCTTCTGGCTCTGGGAAGAGGAGTTCTGTGCTCCGCTCCTGACCATCACCATTGAGAACTGAATCCGCAGTCGGAAGGGTTTCGTAAGTCCACTGTAAGTTTAGCAGGCGTTGGATTTCGGCGAGTAACCCGTTGAATTCTAGAGGCTTGGGGAAAAAGCTGGTGCATCCCGCATCAATGCTATCTTGCATATCCACTTGAGAGAGGGTGGCTGGGGAGGCAATGATGGGGGTGCTGGTGAAGTCGGGCAGTTGGCGAAGGCGGCGGGTCATCTCTAAGCCATCCATGCCCGCCATGTGAATATCAGTGATGATCAGATCGGGGCGCATTTGGAGTGCTAGATCTAATGCCGTTTGTCCATCAGCCGCTTCCGCCAGTTTGAAGCCCAATGGTTCCAACATGTTGATGGCAACCAGACGATTTTCTTCCCGATCGTCAATCACCAGAATTTTGCGGCGATCGCCGCCCTGGTAACCAATCACTTTTTGGTGCTCCAGCCCATCTCCCATCCGCCATTCCGAAGCTACGGGCAAATCCACTTCAAACCAGAAGCAACTGCCTTTGCCCAGTTCACTGTCAACGTGAATGGTGCTGCCCATTTTCTCAATGATTTGTTGACTGATGGCCAATCCTAGCCCAGTGCCTTCGGAGTTGCGATCGCGTTTCCCAGCCTGCTCAAACGGTAGGAAGATAGTCGCCAATTTCTCGGCGGCAATGCCAATGCCGGAATCTTTGATCCGGAAGCGAACTCGTTGAGTTTGAGCGTTAGGATCAGGTGCTTGGGATTCAGAGGTGTCTACCCGTTCAATGCGAAAGGTGACGGTGCCGAAGTCGGTAAATTTAGTGGCATTGCTGAGGAGATTCAGCAGCACTTGGCGCAGTCGTTTATCGTCTGCATGAACAGCCGTTGGGAGATTTGCACCCGGTTGATAGCGGAACTCCACGCCTTTTTGTTCGGCTCGGACACGACAGATATCCACCGTAGAAGACAGGAAGTTGGCGAAATGGAAATCCTGGGGATAGAGATCCATTTTTTGCGCTTCCAACTTGGATAAATCCAAAATGTCGTTGATCAGCGTCAGCAGATGGTTGGCACATTGATGGACAACATTTAAGCCCTTCCTCTGTTTATCGTTGGTGGTGGGGTCATGCTGGAGAATTTGGGTATAGCCCAGAATGCCATTCAGAGGAGTGCGCAGTTCGTGGTTCATGTTGGCGAGAAACTGGCTCTTAGCTCGGTTGGCAGTTTCGGCATCGGCGCGAGCAACTTCTATTTCCTCTAACTTCTGTTGTAAAGTAGCCTGAGAAATTCCCAAACTTTCTGCCATCCGATTAAACGCTTGGGCTAGCTGCTCAATTTCATCCTGGGTATAGATGTCCATGCGATGGGATAAATTACCCCTGCCAATCTCATGAGTTCCTTCCTGAAGCTTTTGGAGCGATTGAATGATGGGACGCAAAACCAGCCAAAAGATTCCTAATACCATCAGTATCAGCAGAACAATAGAGGCATATGAAAGATTCGCGGCGATCGCTTGTCCCTGCTCCAGTGCTTGCTCGGCTTCCTTGGCCTGCTGTTCAGCCTGCTGAATCAATCTATCCAAAAAGAAGTTAATGTCTCGGTTAAAGTTGTTGATGGCCCGAAAATCAGCTTTAATTTCGAGGTCTGTGGTGATGACTTTCTTGTTAATCCCTTCGATCAAATCTTCTTCTAATCTCTCATAAAGTTGCTGCCGATCGCGGATATATTTTATCTCCGGTGTCGATACCACGGATTCCAACCGATCGAGCGCCTCTTCAACCCCCTCGTCAGCCTCCTCCTCCTCTTCCAAGTCTAGATTACGGAACAAAATATGATCCTTGAGTTCGAGAATTTCCGCAGCCATGCGACTTTGCACTAGGGTTGCCGCTTGAATCCGTAGTTGGGCTTGGGTATACCTTTCGTGGGTGGTTTCTTGGATATGATGACGCCAAAGGGTACTCCCACCAGAAATTAATGCGATCGCTCCGACCAAAATAACCGAAATGCCCGTGAATTTATTGGCGAGTTTCATGACTACTGCCCCACTTTGGCTAAACCAAGTTGAATCCGAATCTGTTGCATGGGTTGATAATCGGATGCCACCACCAAGGTATAGCCCTCAGCCTGGGCACCAACGAGATCTTCCAGCCCTGCGGGTACGGTGAGAAACGCTTCTTTGAGTTTGTCAATCATTTCTGGGGGCAAATCGGTCGAAACGAGAAAGGGGGAGTGCGGCACCGGCTGAGATTCCCAGAATACACGGGAATTTTGCGGCGTCAGTTTGCCCAAGGTTTGTCGTTTGAGGTAGGACGGAATGCTTGTGGCAATCGCATCGACTTTACCCGCTTCTAGGAGATCCAAGGTCTTAGAATGGCTCTCCCCAAAAATCACTTCCGCAAAATCTCGCGCTGGATCAATTCCGGCTTGTTTTAGCGCCGCTAGTTGCAATAGATAGCCCGAAGTGGAGAAAAGATCAACAAAGGCAACGCGCTTGCCTTTGAGGTCTTGCAGGGTTTTGATGTTGCTCTGATTTGCCGTAATCATGCAGGCGCGATACCAGGACCGATGGGTGGACTGGTCGATCGGCGCGGCGATCGGTTCGATTTTGGCTCCGCGTTCTAAGGCTTCCAAATAAGAAACCGTAGCGGTATAAGCTGCATTCGCCCGCCCATCCACCAGCATATCTATATTGTCTTTATAGCTTTTGGCAATCAAAAACTCGACGGGTTGCCCCAACACCTTTTCCAGATGGGCATCCAGGGGTGCGATCATTTTTTCTTGATCGGTTTTGCTTTGGGTGGGCAACACGCTGATGCGCAGCGAAACCTTTGGTGTAGCTGGCTGCGGATCCTGAGTGGCAGAATGCTGAGGAGCACAACTGCCCAACCAGAGGGTGAGGAGCAGGAAAAACAGACCCAGGGCGATCGATCGCAGAAATTTCATAGGGAACGCTCTAACTTATTGCGATAATCTAAAGTGCCCTGAATTATCAAAAGACTAACTGAAGCTGAAGCCAAGGTGCGATCGCTTGGAGAGTACTCTGGGATTTTCTATGAACTCCGTCTGTGGGGATCTATGTCAGCCGCGCTGATAACTCCTCTAGCGACCTGTCATCCTCTGCATGAGAACTAACCCAAAACACACAAATGCCGATCGGGATTGTACGATCGGCACAAACTTCGTGACCTAATCCTTACGGTTATTTTTTGGATGCACAGGGGTTGGCTTTAGATGCGCAAGGATTCGTCTTGGATGCACAGGGGTTGGCTTTGGATGCGCAAGGATTTGTCTTGGATGCACAGGGATTGGCTGTCTCGGTTGTAGTTGTGCCACTAGCCGGGGGTTTGGCTGCGCAGGGATTACTACAGCCGACGGCTAGCCCCATGCTGAGGGTACTGGCGATTGCCAAATGGGTAAGGTATTGGAGTTTCATGAACAGTTCTCCCAAAGAGTAACGAGATGGAGCAATTCCCAAGAATCTGCCCGCTATAGCAAGGTACACCTGTCGCTGAAGTTTGGATTATTCAAGATGCTAATGAATCCAATTTCAGCTTTGCAGAGTACCTTAAATGACTGACAAAACGAGGTAGACACATGAGAATGTATCGATGGGATTGGCAATTGGGAGGACTGCTATTGTTGGCATTGACGGCTTGCACCCAGCCCCAATCTCCGGTCTCGACCAATGGCTCAACTGCGATGTCAACGGTGGTGACATTAACCCAAACAGGCTGCCAGTTCTTAGAAACTGAGGTCAAGGATCATCAATTTTCCACCCAGTCAGCCAAGGACTGTGAGGTGATCAATACAAAGACCCTCAACGATCGCCGCGCGACCTTTAAACCACTGAAGCTAAAAGCAGGGGATTATGTTTTTCGTGTAACTAACAAAAATGTGCCCTACGAATTGGGGTTCTATCTGCGGGGTGAGGGGTTGGGTCAGGCGACTTTGCCAAAGGTGAGTGGGGGCGGGTTAACAATGGGTGTGAGCCAGGAATATCGGATCACACTGAAACCCGGAAAGTATGTATTTAGTTGTCCGTTGAATCCCACGCCGGATTATCCTGTGGAAGTTGAGGCGTAGAGGTAGGATGCATGACACAGGACTGGTTGGTTGATGAAACAGGCTGTTGTTTGCCTCTATTGGCAAAAGATTTGGGCCCGCTGGCTTTGGATGTCCCCTATCGGCTCTATCGGTTTTTGACGGATTTGGAGGATGTGTTGCGATCGACAGTTGATCCGTTACTCCAGCTTCAACAAATTGCACCATTAGTGCGGCGATTGTTGGATGAAGCCAGTTGGTTGGAAGTGCTGCCGATCGCACCTAATCCAGAAACAGGCTGGGAAGTGGTGACTTTGTATGATGAGCCGATGTTTCCGCTGACGGTGCAACTGGTGGCTTGGGCACCGGGTACGCGATCGCCAATTCATAATCACGGCTGTTGGGGATTGGTGGCATTGTTGAGTGGAGAGGAGCAGAATACCTTTTGGCGACGGGAACCAACGCTGGAACAGCCCGATCGCATTATTCAAGTCGGTGAGCATCAGTTACAAGCAGGAGAAATGGTGACCTTCTTCCCAGATGCGATTCACCAAATTCAAGCCTTGGGGTGTCAACCAACGATTAGTTTTAATTTGTATGGCGAAACGGATTACGATCGGCGGTTTGAATTTGATTCAGAACGAGCAACTGCAACGCTATTCTAAACGGTCTGCAAAACCGATTGACTCCAAGCCTGTAAATCATCACTGAGTTTTGGAATGGGGGCTTGGGTGTAGTCAATCGCAAACGCATATCCGGCACGATCGTAAACAATATTCAGCAACGCATGTAAGTCAATGATCGGTTCGCTGTCCGACGATCGTAAGGGTAGGGCAAATTGGGGAATGGGTTCAGGCAGGTTGAACCCGTACAAATCGGCTTTGGAGGGATAGAGAGATTATATCGCAATCCCGAATGACCTTCATTACTGTTCAAAGTCCCTCAGAATGGGTGATTTGGGGTGCGGTCGAGGTGCTATTTTGTGCAAGTCCCCAAGGTGATGATGAATGTCGTTTCAGCGGTGTTTTCTACGATCGCTAAAGTGCCGTGATGAATTTCATGGATGATTTTGTAGCTGTTGGTTAAACCTAAGCCCATGCCTTGACCAATATCTTTGGTGGTGAAGAAGGGATCGAATACCTTCGATCGCATTGCATCAGAAATGCCGCAGCCATTGTCGGCAATCAGGATTTGCACCTGGTGCTGATCGGCTTTTGTTGTAATTGTAATTTTAGGTTGGGTGATTTGTGGGACACGATCGATGGCTTCAATCGCGTTGGTGAGTAAGTACATGAAAACCTGATTCAGTTGACCAGGGTGGCAAAGGATTTTTGGGATTGGGTTGTAGATTTTCTCAATGATGATTGCAGGACGTTTCGCGGTGGCATTGATCACATTTTGCAACAGCAATAAAGTGCTATCTAGACCTTCGTGAAGATTAACTTGCTTTTGATCGGCTTCGTCGAGTCGGACGAAATTACGGAAGGAAAGGACGAGGTTCTGAATTCTATCGGCTCCGGATTGCATCGATTTGACTAGGCTGGGCATGTCCGATCGAATGAAGTCCAGATCAAAATCAATCAGAGCTTGCTGTAATGCGGTTGAAGGCATTGGCAATTCGGCTTGATAGTAGGTAATTAAATCTAATAAATCCTGGCTGTAGTTGTTGATATGCTTGAGATTTGCGGAGATAAAGTTGATGGGATTATTGATCTCATGGGCAAAGCCTGCACCCAATTGCCCGAGGGAAGACATTTTTTCTGTATGAACTAGTTGGGCTTGAGTTTGGCGTAATTGCGCGATCGCCTGAACGATTTGTTGATAGCTGTGATGAAAGGCTTGAATAACTTCCTGTAGTTCATCTTGCTGGTGATATTGCAATGCAGCAAAATCTTTCAGGGATTGCTCCTGCGCGATCGCCTGAGCCGATCGTTGGACATCAGATTGTAACCAAAGAATCGGTCGAATTAACTGCCGATTGACAATCCAAATCATGAAGAGAGTTAAACTGAGGGAAATAATTAAAACTAATAATAAGATTCTAATTGAGAAAGCCACCAAATCGTCTCGTACCGTATTGCCGTCATAAACTAGTGCGATCTGATAGGTGCTTCCTTGGATTTGAATTGGTGTTGAAACTTCGTAGCGCCAGGGATTATATCGTAATTCTTGGAAATGTTGGCTAACTTGTGGAAATGTAAGCGTTGTGGGTTCGCCAAATTGGTGGAGAACTTGCCCATTGTTGCTATAGATGATGCCACCCAGCAAAGCTGTATCCTGCTTCAGCCTTGGTAGGTGTGCAAGAAAATGTTGAATATTTGGACTACTCATCCCCAGAGTCGTTGAATTTGACCTTGCCATCATCCTAATCACATCGAGATGCTCTTGCTTGCGTCGGATTGCTGATGGTAGAAAAATGATTGCCTCAATTCCTAGAATCCCGATGAAGACCCATGCTCCCAGTCGCTTGGCGAGGCGGGATGGACGGTGATGATTGAATCTTGTGAGCATGATGGGGGGAGATTGAGCAGTTTTTCCTAGCATGCCCGATTGTCTAGCGAAATCATCACGATCCAGTTATTTGAACTTTGATGAATCTATTGCGGCTTCAGTCGTGTAACTCTAATACCAGCAACATTGCAATGCTGGTCTGACAACCTTTCGTAGTGAGTACAAGACAATGAATCATTATTTCTCGATCGCGGCTGTAGCTGTCCTAGGGATGGGTAGCATTATGACCATAGCAGCCCAGCAACCCAGCCTTGCGATGTCGTCGCAAACTCCTGTACTGTCGCAAACGCCTGTACTGATTGCGCAAAATCGTGGTCTCGCAAAACAATTGCAGGGGAAGCCTGTTGTTGTGAATATTCATGCCAGTTGGTGCCCAAAATGTAAAACCGTTGCGCCTATACTGTCCCAACTTCAGCAGCAATACGGTGGTAAGGCCAACTTTGTTTCTTTTGATGTCAGCGATCGAGGTTCCACTCGATCGGCTCAAAACCAAGCAAGGCAATTGGGCTTAAATAGTTTCTTGCAAAATAATAAAT
Organism: Synechococcales cyanobacterium; assembly: GCA_035285565.1. Lineage (GTDB taxonomy): Bacteria > Cyanobacteriota > Cyanobacteriia > Leptolyngbyales > Leptolyngbyaceae > JAYKGX01. Next base: position 12,466 of record JAYKGX010000414.1, on the reverse strand, counting down.
CCCAAACGGGTTTAGTTGCGATCGTTGATCCCTCAACCGGTCAAGTGTTGCAGCAATTCCGGGGCAATGGTGATTTGAAGGATTATCAAGCCGCTTTGCAACAAGCTATTAAGCAGGTACGTTAATCATGGCAGTGCAGCGATCGAACTCCTTGAAATCCTCTGTGGTAAGGTTTATTGGTTTAGCCCTAGGGACAGCGTTGATTGTTCTGCTGGTGAAACAATTTACGCATCTCGGGCAGCCGCTAGAGCAGATGATTTTAAGCCTAGAAGATCAATACCAACAATGGTTTGAAGCGAAAGGTGGCGAACAGCAATGGTTATTGCCTGCGGCGTTTGTCGGTGGGTTGATCGCCAGCGTTTCCCCTTGTATTCTCGGTCTGTTACCGATTAATCTGAGCTACATCGGGACGCTGGAAATGAAGTCCCGATGGGATGCCTTGACTAAGGCGCTGTGGTTTGTGTTTGGGGCGATTACCGCGTTTAGTGTATTGGGGTTGTTTGCTGCCTTGGCGGCGGCGGTATTTGTTGATTTTCGCGGCTATGTCAATGTGTTGGTAGGGGCGATCGTGTTGTTAATGGGCGCTGGTTTTGCGGGCTGGTTCCATTTACCATTACCCCAAATGCAAGTGGAACTTCCCATCCCCGGTGCCTATGGAGTAGGGTTTACCTTTGCCTTAGTGAGTTCTCCCTGTGCCAGTCCAGTGTTGTTTGCTGTTTTAGCGGCGGCCGCAGCGACGGGTTCCCAGTTGATCAGTTGGCTGACGATGGTGAGTTACGCGATCGGCTACACGATGGTGATTTTTCTCGCCAGCTTATTTACGGGTCTGGTGAAGCAAAGTCGGTGGCTGTTGCAGCGATCGCAATGGGTGATGCGGGTCGGTAGTCTTGTTCTGCTACTGGCGGGCGCGTATTATATCGTTGATGGTGTCCTATGGTTTTTCTCATGACACAATGGCCCGAACAGGTAAATTCAATCATCCCGGACGATCGGGCATTGCTGACGGCACTGTGTCAGCGACAACCAACCGCATTGGCCATGTTGTACGATCGGTACAGTCGTTTGGTGTAAAAATTAGCGCTACAAATGCTACGAACCGACGATTCGGCAGCAGATTTAACCCAGGAAGTGTTTTTGGCAATGTGGCAAAAGCCAGAACGCTACAATCCAGACCGGGGAACCATGACAGTGTTTCTGTCGGTGATGACGCGATCGCGGGCTTTGAATCGGATACGGTCAGCAAAATCCCAACAGAGTATGGTGGAACGGTTGAGTCGCATGGCAATGCCAGAGTCAGTGGAGAGTCCAGGATTGGCTCAAGCCTCCTTGGAAGAATTATCCGATCGGGTGCGTCAAGCATTGCAAGCCTTACCAGAAGCCCAACGCGTCGTTTTAGAAATGGCCTATTATGAGGGCTTATCGCAGTCTGACATTACCGCACAGACGGGTATTCCCTTAGGCACTGTCAAATCCCGATCGCGCCAGGGACTTTTAAAATTGCGCGAATTATTACAGGACTTAGCGGAGTAAGACCATGAATAACTCACAAGATTGGTCAGAAATGCTGGCAGGATACGTTCTCGGTGATCTTTCCTCCGAGGAAGTGATCCAGGTGCAGCGTTATTTGGCAGATCATCCCGATGCGGTCACACAGCTTGAAGACCTACAGAATACCCTAGCATTATTGCCCTTAGGGTTACCGGATGTGGAACTCCCTGAAGGTTTAAGGGCACAAATTTTAACAGCAGCCACAGGGGATACTTTACTGGCAGCACATACACAGAATGCAGAACAGATACAGGATAAAGTCATTGACTTAGATCCAGCTCGATCGCACCGTCCGTCTTCACACCGTCGCAATTGGCTGCCGATCGCGGGGGGACTGGCTGCTAGCCTGATTGCAGCGTTAGGGGTGCAAAACTATCAATTACAACAGCAGATGAATGCGGCACGGCAAGAAATTGCCAGTTTACAGCACAGCGATCGCTATCGCGATCAAATGGCAACCTTAGCGGCAAACAATGGGCGCACGTTAGCTATGCGCGGCAGTGGCTCAGTGGCGGGGGCTTCAGGAAAAGTCTTCATTGTGCCCCAACAAAATCGTGCCTTAATGGTGATTGAGAATTTACCTCAACCCCCAGCGGGCAAAGTCTATCATCTCTGGGCTGTAGTCAATGGCCAGAAAGTCTCCTGCATCCAATTTGTACCGGAGCAGGATGGTAAAGTTGTGATGCAAATTCCGGCAAATCGTTGGCTACAGGCAGTGGAAGTTGGGGTGACCCTGGAGTCCGAAAAGACAAGTGTGATGCCTACTGGGGAAGTGGTGATGCAGGGACAGCAGATTTAATCATGATCCCAATGTGTTTTGAGCAATGAATATAGCAATCCTCTTTCAGTTGTAACAGTGGAACCGGCTTCTAGCCTGTGCAGGCAGAATTTCCGCTCCACAACTCAATTAGGATTGCTATATAAGCCTCTTCAACATCAAGCTTGATTCGCGAAAGTGATTAGCGTTTGAGAGCGGCTTCTATCTGTTTAAAATACGCGGGGATGTGATTATAGAAGCGACTACTGCGCAAAGCCATCGCATCAATTGTGCAACTGCCACAGGACTGCCCATCGTCTGGCACCGCTACATCTTGAACCACTGCATCCGATACACCCACCCAAGGCAAATGTCCAGTGGTAGCCTTGATTGAATAGTTCAACTCCGCTTCATTGAGCCAATCGCTGTGAGTTGGATCAGGGACTGGGTTCATCGGATCAGATGCTGGGCGCGGCTTCGTAAGTTTCCAGCCCAACCAACCTCGCAGAGTATTGACGGCTGCCTCTTGATCTTTGGGGTGCTTTCTTTGGGCGATCTGCCAAGCCCGGAGCTGAACCGTTAACCCAAAACGCCCGTCACTGGCTTCTAACCAGGCTTGATCAATGGCGTAAATCATGTCTGGAGTCGGTTTACTGACATCCTGCGATCGCAGCTCCACGGATTGGGGATCAAACATGCGTCGGGTTTCGCGATCGGCGGCAGCCCAGTTTTTTGTATTCAGTTGGGTTTGCAGGGGCATCAGCTTTTCAGCCACACTTGCGCTGCAGGTTGCTTGCGATCGAACCAATTGACCAGAGCTGAGGTAATGCGCAATCTGCACTTGCTCGGGTTGCCCTTTGAGGGGGCGAAAACTGAGGTATAACCCACGGGATGCAGCGCTGACACGGTAGAGACGCTGAGGATTGTTGGGTTGCGCTTGAAACACACCCGTAAACGGCAATTTAGAATAATCCGCATCCGGTGCGATCGTGGCATAGTCGGTTAGGAGCGCCCGCTTGAGTAAGGTTTTAATTTGACCATTATCGTGATGCTGCTGCACCGTGATTTGCATAGAATGACCAACGGGATTTTGGGGCATTCCTGAAGTAGGTGGGGGAATGCTTCCGACTAGACGATAGGTTAGTTTTGCATCTAGTCCTCTGGGAGTTGTGGTATGGCATACAACTGATTTAAGGGGAGACTGCGCTCTGACTGAAGCGGGTATCACTAAACTCGATGCAATCATCAATACAGACAGCATCATCGGAGTCATCAGTTGAGTCATTCGTTATCCTCTTAGGGGTTATTGAGTAGATATATCGCGATCCTAAATCACTCGTGAACTCCCGGTATTTTGCCTTCACCCTTAATTCCAGATCCCTTCTCCCATTTTGGGAGAAGGGTTGGGGATGGGGGCAGTTCGCCAGGATCTCAGGAATCAAATTAGATCGCTACAGTGGTGGATCCTTTGAGTTGCCATGATTGCAAGATCGTTGAACACTGTAGTTGAACACTGTAGTTGAACACTGTAGTTGAACGCTATATATTCAGAGGCTGAGTCTATGATATAGCAATCCTAATTGAGTTGTGGGGCGAAATTCTGCCTGCACAGGCTAGAAGCCGATCCCACTGTTACAACTGACAGAGGATTGCTATAGATCCCTTACTGCTGAACTTATGCAGTTTAGAATATAATTTTGAACTGATGCAATCTAGTGTGAACTGATGGATGCTGGTTTGTGTTCATAGTGGCTACGATCGTTGTTGCGACGATCGTTTTCTCCGAACTGCGCTAGCAAGAATGTGAGGGGGAGACTTTTATATCTGGCACAAGTGCATTGTATAGGTTGAAATTTTGGTGCTTTATTATGGATAAAGAACCTATTTTAGGAACGCCTGGAAAATGTCACAACCTCAACTGAACAATCGCATGGGGCTAGCAGGCTTAATCCTAATCGGGATTTTAGGGATGCAGGCTAGTTATGATCAACCCATTGCTCACGCTGAAAGTCAGAAACTCACTCAGAAGCCTGCGGCTCAAACAGTTCCCAGGGAAGTCAAGCAGCCGAAATTAACGCCACAACAGCGATCGCAACGGGAAGCTGCGTTGAAGGAATTAGGGATGCTGGTGCTTGAGTCTGGTGATCTCGTGCATCCGATCGACCTAACCGTTCAAAAAGTTCACCCCTTCCTCAAGTATCCTGATTCCCAAGTTCGTCAGGAAGCTATCCGAGTTTTCCACAGAATGGGTTCGGCTCTGTCTGCTAAGCATGTGGGTTATTTAACCCCATTACTGAACGATGCGGATATTGAAGTCAAAATTGTTGCCATCTATGCCTTGGCAGAAATGAAGGCTCATGCCAAAAGTGTCGTCCCCACGCTCAAGGCAATGCGCCGCAATCCAGATTTAGAGATGGCAGCACAATGGGGGCTACAAAATATTGATACGGCCACCCGGAGCAAACGGCTCCAGGAATTACTCCAACAACTTCAGTCTAGCAATCCTAAAGCCCCTCGCTATCATGCGGTTCTGGAACTGGGATACATGTACCCCATCGAAATTCAACCTCAACTGCGCAAATTACTCCAACATTCCAATTCTGAAGTTCGGAAAGATGCTGAATCTGTGTTGGGTGCGATCGATCAGTATGCCCAGCGAAAACACAAACTGTTAAATCCATAACGATAAGATAACTTCACGCCTACCAAACCTTTGCAGTTCAGATGTAATGGCGATTTTCAGCAGCTTATACCAATTTTGGAGTTTAGATTTGCGATTTTGGATTATCCAACCCTGATGAATGGGAACTTACCGCGTTCCGACCGGGATCAATGACCCGTGGATTTGGTATTACCGATTATTTAGGATTGATCAATCCATTCGGCTGCTAGTCGGGTACTTTAAAATGAACCCATCGACTTCAGGATTTGTCAATGAACTTTGCTCGATCGCGCTACCTAACTTGGCTGAAATATCTGGGCATCGCCCTGACGATCGCCCTCATTGTCGTATTGACGAAACAGTTCAACCTTGCAGCCCTCTTGCAAAACACCCTCAAACAGGCACTGATCTGGGTGGAAGACCAAGGGAATACAGCACCTTTAGCGTTCATTGGCGTTTATAACCTTGCCACAATTCTGCTCATTCCGGGGTCTGTCCTCACCCTCGGCAGCGGCATTCTTTTTGGTCCGATCTGGGGAACGTTCTACGTTATCATTGCAGCAACCCTAGGGGCAACGATCGCCTTTTGGATTGGGCGTAATTTTGCCCGTGATTGGGTGAGTCGTCAGATTGCCAAATATCCAAAATTTGCGGCGATCGATCGGGCGGTTGCCCAGGAAGGTTTCAAAATTGTCGTTCTGACGCGCCTTTCTCCACTCTTTCCCTTTAACCTTCTCAACTACGCCTTTGGAATTACTCAAGTTTCTCTTAAAGACTACGTTTTCGGCTCGATTGGGATGATTCCTGGAAGCATTCTCTATGTTTACTTAGGTTCACTCCTGGGCAACCTAGCCATGATTGGCACACAAAATCAAACCGATCCCCAAACGACCACGTTACAATGGGGTCTTAAAATGGTTGGTCTGATTGCAACGATCGCCGTTAGCATTTACATGACTCGCATCGCCAAACGTGCCCTTGACCAAAGTCTTGATCAATAATTATTTTATGCAACCGCTCGACACTTATAACCAACACCTAATCCAGCAAGTTCATCCACCCGATTGGGCGAATCCCACACCGCAATCAGAATATGATCTCGTTGTGATTGGGGCAGGCACAGCAGGCTTGGTCATTGCTGCTGGCAGTGCAGGCTTAGGCATTGGCTTAAAGATTGCGCTAATTGAGCGAGACTATATGGGTGGTGATTGCCTCAATGTGGGCTGTGTACCCTCAAAGTGCTTGATTCGATCGGCGCGTGCTGCCTACGAGGTCAAACAAGCGTCTCAGCTTGGTGTGATTGCTCAAGCCATGAGCGTAGATTTTGACCTGGTGATGGCGCGGATGCGAAAAGTGCGGGCGGGCATTAGCCATCACGATTCTGCCCAGCGATTCAAAGATTTAGGGATTGATGTATTTTTTGGTGAAGCGAAGTTTGCTGATCGCCACAACATCACGGTGAATAACCAAACTCTCAAATTCAAAAAAGCGGCGATCGCTGCCGGGGCCCGTGCAGTGAGACCGGATGTACCGGGGTTGGCGACCGCAGGCTATCTCACTAATGAAACGGTTTTTTCCTTAACGGAACGTCCCAAGCGCTTGGCGGTCATTGGGGGCGGTCCGATCGGGTGTGAATTGGCGCAAACCTTCCATCGCCTCGGCTCAGAGGTGACGCTGATTCATAAAAATCATCATTTGCTAGATAAGGAAGACCCTGATGCGGCAGCCATTGTGCAAAACCAATTTCAAGCAGAAAGTCTAGCATTCTATCTTAACGCCAATCTACAAAGCGTTGACACCACGCCCGATGGGAAACAACTGACAATCCAGACTTCGCAGGGAACTCAAATCCTCACTGTAGATGAGATTTTAATCGGCGCGGGGCGGCAACCAAATGTGGAAACGTTGAATTTAGCAGCGATCGGTATCGATTACCATCCGCGCAAAGGCATTACCGTCAACGACTATTTGCAAACCAGTCAACCCCACATCTACGCGGCAGGGGACTGTTGCATGGACTGGAGATTTACCCATGCGGCTGATTTTGCGGCCCGCATTGTGATTAAAAATGCACTCTTCGCTCCCTTCGGGTTAGGGAAATCAAAACTCAGCGATCTGACGATGCCTTGGGTGACCTATACCAGCCCAGAAATTGCCCATGTGGGGTTGTACGAACATCAAGCCCAGCAACCAACAACAACGATTACAATCCCGATGGATACCGTCGATCGGGCCCTAACGGATGGCGAAACCACAGGTTTTGTGAAAATCCTACTACGCAAAGGCAGTGACCAAATTTTAGGAGCTACGATCGTTTCCAGTCATGCAGGCGAAATGATTAGTGAAATCACAACAGCAATGGCAGGCAAAATGGGTTTAGCTAAACTCGCAAGCGTCATCCATCCCTATCCCACCCAAGCTGATGCGATTCGAAAGGCGGCAGATGCATATCGACGAACCTTGTTGAGCGATCGCACGCGTTCGCTGCTGAGGTTGTTGACGACCTTAAGCTAGGGCATTGAAGCGTACCCCTGACTCCGGACAGACAGAACAGCGAGCTAGTAGAAACAACATAACCTTTGCCACTCAACCGACCATTTTCAGATGTTCCGGCTCAGGGACTCGGTTGAGTGGCTAACGCTCCTGCGATCGCCATCGCCATAATGCAAGAAGGGCTATAAATGACAAGATCAGCATTAATCCTGATGCTCAACCATAAGCAGCTCCAAGACCAACCATTTTACTCAAGGGTTGACTCACAAAAGGTGATAGGAACTGTCCTAAGAAAAATGAGGTCGTAATGCCACTGACTACTCTTCCACGTAACATTTCTGGTATCACTGATGTTAGGGATGCACCCTGGATGGGTGAAAACTTCAAGACAGTTTCAGGAATTTTTCCAGCGCTGCCGTCATATCCGGGGGCCAGCGGCGCACCGTTTTGACCCAGTTGATATCTTTGTAGCGCAAATCTAACTCCGTAGCAGCCACCCAATTACTTTCCGCTTCATCCCGTCGCCCTACGGTCCACAATGCTGCAGTATAGGCAGCTCGCATATCCGCGAATCGAGGGTATTTGCGAATCACCTTGCGCATTTCTCGGATAGCATCCTCCAGGTTTCCCAGTTGATACATCGCCAGGGCAGCATTGGCACGGGCGATCGCAAAATCAGGAGCCAGGAGAGCCGCTTTACGATAGTCGGTCAGGGCTTCTCCCCAACGGCGTAACCCACCCTTGGCATTGCCCCGATTGTTATAAGCAGCAGCATCATTGGGATCCAATTCCAGCACATGATTATAGTCCGCGATCGCCGCTTCAAATTGCCCTTGATTTTCCAGCGCTGCCCCCCGGTTAAGGTAGGGATCGGGCGAATTCGGCGAGAGTTCAATGGCACGGTTAAAATCCGCGATCGCCGCTTGAAATTTTCCTTGACTGACCCGCGAATTACCCCGATTGCTGAGAATCGCAGGGTTATCGGGCAGGCGATCGAGCAATTCACTCCAATAGGTCTCAGCTTCTGCAAATTTGCCTTGATTGGTGGCTTGAAAGGCTTTTTCTCGTAAATTGGCAACTAGTTGGTAGAGATCCTGTGCAGTTAGTTGGGCGATGGGGGGTTCTGAAGCTAGCTGGCTGGCAATGCTGGGAGAAGGTTGTGGGGTGGGAGCAGCGAACGCAGGTGATCCGAACAAGCTGAGGGTCACACTTAACCCCATAAGCCACTGGGTTAAACGCTGTATGACCTCTTGGATACGGAATTCACCCAACCCTGTCAACCAAGATCTTCTCACCCAAGGATACATGACTCACTCCACCTTAGTAGCACTTGCTTAATCACTTTAACCTGAGTTTGATAAACCTAAGAGATGAGACTTAATTGGCTACTGGGCGGCTCAAAGCCCAGATGTTTCCAGGCCGCAGGGGTCACCACTCGACCACGTGGCGTACGACTGAGGTAACCAATTTGCATCAAGTAAGGTTCATAGACTTCCTCGATCGTTTGAGGGTCTTCCCCCGTGGAAGCAGCCATGGTTTCCAACCCGACAGGTCCACCGTTGAATCGTTCAATCATAACGGTCAGCATTCGTCTATCAGTCCAATCTAGCCCACAGGGATCCACATTAAACAGTTCCAGCGCTTCAGCGGCGATCGCCGGATCAATGGTGGGATGTCCTTTCACTTGGATGTAATCTCGTACCCGTTTGAGCAACCGATTGGCAATGCGGGGGGTGCCTCGCGATCGCCTTGCAATTTCCGTTGCCCCCGCTGCATGAATCTGGGTTTCTAATAGCTTGGCTGTGCGCAGAATAATAGCGGTGAGTTCATCAATTTCATAAAATCGCAGGCGTTGAATTAACCCAAAGCGATCGCGCAAGGGAGAAGATAACGCTCCCACCCGAGTCGTCGCCCCCACCAGAGTAAAGCGCGGTAAGGTCAGCGATCGGGTACGGGCACTTTGACCTTTGCCAATGGTGATATCAATGCGAAAATCCTCCATCGCCGGGTAGAGAATCTCCTCAGTCACCCTGGGCAAGCGATGAATTTCATCAATGAACAACACATCACCTTCTTGTAAATTCATCAACAGACCCACAATATCCCGAGGTCTTTCTAGGGCAGGGGCGCTGCTAATTTTGCAAGCAACCTCCATTTCCGAAGCAAGAATAAGAGACATGGTGGTTTTGCCCAGCCCCGGCGGTCCATACAGCAACAGGTGATCGAGAGATTCTTTGCGCACCTTAGCCGCTTTGATCGCAATATCTAGAACTTCTTTTAAATCTTTTTGCCCAATATAGTCTGCTAGGCTTTGCGGACGAATTTTGTCATCCTGCTTTGGCGTTTCTTCTGGAGCAGGTTCGGGTTGTAGCAATTCGTTGGGCTGGGAGGAATGGGGCGATGACGATTGATCCGCCGTCTTTTTACCCCGAGGTTGGGAACGAGCGGCTGCCTTCTGCACCGCAGGGCTACTGGGTTGGGCTGGCATTTCTTCTAACAAGAGAGTGCCCTGATCAATGGATAACTCAGGTGGTTCAACACTAGGAGGAACCCGTTTAGCTTGGGCAGGTTGAGGCTGAGCGGGACTCGACTCTGAGGAATTGCGATCGGCGGGACGCGAAGAAATGATAGCCATAGCGGGATTGAAGGCGGCGCAATAGGACTTTGGTGCCCATGTACTGCTAGTGTATCGCATTCCGCTGGGTATGGCTGACAGGAACGACTGACCACCCAGACTTAATCCTCGGTCTCTAGTTCGATCGGCACTTGTCCTACCTCTTGGAACGATCGCGCAACGGTCACCATGGGAGGAGTCATGTCGCCTGTCAATTGCTGCAGGGAGGTGCCTGTGGGTGACGCGGCTGAAGTCACTTTCAAATTCAGAGCTTGCAATCCTTCCCAGATGGCTTCTTGGATGACGGGTTCGGTTTCATGGTCTAGCAACAGGCGAAACGCGGCCACAATTTGTCGCAGTTGGCCAGTCTGCCACTGGTGCTCTACAATGCCTTGGCTCAGTTCCTGGACAGTGGCTAGACGGGTAAGGGGTTCCGGGTTAGACAGAGCCGCGATTGTCGTTTTGAACTGATCTTGCTGGGTTTGCTGCCCCCGTTCCCACCGCTGCCAAAGAAACAACCCTAGCAAACCCAAACTGGTAAATCCTTGCAATAACAGCCCCGTTGCCAGCCAATGCTGATCGACATCCAGCCAGATGGAAATCGCTAGGTACGTTAAAAAACTAGCCCCCACCCCACTCCCTGTGGCAAACATCAACGGCTGTTGCCAGATTTGTAGCCATTGCTGGAGCTGGGTTCGCCAAGTCTGACTGCGTTGACTGCGCAGTTGGTAGATGGTCAACATGGTCGCAATGCCTGCTCCCGTTGCCATGACCAGCCGCCCATCCCACAGCAACAGCAGCAGCAGCCCCATCGCCCCGATCGCCCATCCCACCGGACGGTTCAGCAGCGATCGCCCGCCCTGGCGCAGCAACTGGGGCGAGACTTCTAAACTAGTGAGGTCTTGCCAGAGCGGGGAAGATTTCGATCGGGTTCTAGATGCAGAGGCTTTCGACCCAGAAGGGTTGGGAAAATTGGATTTGGAAGGGGAATCAGGTACCACAACAGGCTCCCATAAATACTAGGCGGGCGATCCTTTGCGCACCCCAATGACTGTGCTGTTGAAATTGTACTGTGGACCTTCCAACTCGATGCTTACGCCCACCTTGACTTTTCGATTTCCCAGCACAGGTGAGCCATCATCGCCCTCTTTGGCAGTGCCCTTGAGAGTCAGGAGCATGTCATTGGAAAAGCGCATTTCTGGACGGGGATCAGGCAGAGCTTTGACGGTGCCATCCGGTTGCGGCACGGTGACATTCCGGGGTAGATATTCAATCTTCGTTAGTTCTGCAGTCCCTGAAGGCTCGTTACGGATAATGATGTTGATCTTGTCATTGACCCGCAACAAAAGTTTTGGATCCGGCGTGTTCAGACCCCGAACAATCACATCCACTTCAACTGGCATCCCCTGAGCAAAGGAAGACGTTTTTCCCGGCAACAGAAAAATTCCAGCCGCCACCATCAAGATAATGAAAGCCGCCGCCGCGTCAAGTACACTGATTTTGCCAAATAACCGACCTTTAGAATCGAGAATCGCCATATGCTGTTTCCCCCTGGGTTTTCCTGTCAAACCTGCACGCATTGACAGCAGAAAGATTACCATGATCGGGTAACGGGGAACCCTAGAGGCACTTCTTAAACTCTCAGGGTGCCAGAACAAAGCCTGTGATGAAAGCCCGAGTTCCTGAAACCTTCTGCAGGGCGATCGCGTCAGGGGTAGAAGATTTGTTGCTCTACCGTTCTCTTGCAGACTGACCTGCTTAATTTCACCCTGGACAATTGCCTGTTAAGCCGTTGCTTGAATCTATGCTAAACCTCAACTTTACTCGCCATCGTTGGTTTCATGTTTTCCTGGCTACCGTCGTTGCCACTAGCATTGCGATCGGTCAGCCTACCCTGTCCCACGCATTTAACTTTGGAGAATTGATTGGTCCAGTCTTTCAGAGCATTCAGCTTGGCAATCTTTCCGATCAAGACGAAACCGAACTGGGTCGAGACATTAACAAAGAGATCGTGCGCAATGTCAAGATTTCCAACAATACAGAAGTAATCCGCTACGTCAACGAAATTGGTCAGCGCCTTGCTGCCCAGAGCGAACGTCCCCGGCTGACCTATACCTTCCAAGTGGTGGATGAGGATGGCATCAATGCCTTTGCCACGATGGGTGGTTGGGTCTATGTCAACAAAGGCTTACTGAAAGCAGCGGATAACGAAGCCCAATTGGCTAGCGTCATTGGGCATGAGATTGGCCACATCACTGGGAAACATGCCATTCGCCAGATGCGGACGGATTTGACCCGTCAGGGTGTGATGAATGCGGCTGGGTTGAAAAGTGCGGTTGCCAAGATTGGGGTTGAACTGGCGCTTCGTCGTCCCCGCAGCCGCCGAGATGAA
>JAYKGX010000413.1:0-5536 GCA_035285565.1 Synechococcales cyanobacterium | reverse complement strand
TGATGTGGCCGTGGGCATTGCGATGATTATTTTTGGCAGTGGAATTGCCTTCTTTTTTGGGAAGCCGTTTATTCAACCCAAAGCGCCGCAATTACAGACGATCGGGTTGGGAAATTGGAGCAATAATCCAGCAGTGCAGTCAGCTTTACAAATTAGTCCGCTATTTTTGCTGGGACTGGCGATCGCACCGTTGCTGTTTTGGTTTTTCAAATCAACCCGATGGGGCTTGTTAATTCGGGCGGTGGGGGATAGTCCTGATGCAGCGCGGGCAATGGGAGTTTCGATTTTTCAGGTACGGATGCTGAGCATTATGGCGGGGGGATTTTTAGCGGGGATTGGGGGAGCCTCTTTGTCGCTCTATTATCCTGGCTTGTGGACCGAGCGGATTTCTAGTGGGCAGGGGTTGATGGCAGTTGCGTTAGTGATTTTTGCCCGCTGGAATCCTATGCAATGTCTGTTTGCTTCGTTGCTGTTTGGTGGGGCACAGGCGATCGGGCCTGCGGTACAAGCAGTGGGGATTAATCAGGGCTATTACCTGTTTAATGCAGCTCCCTATGTATTGACGTTATTAATCATGATGCTGACTTGCTCCCCCCAGCGATCGTTAACCGGGGCACCGGGGGCATTAGGCATGGATAATTAAGGAGGTAACAAGCTGTAGGTTTAATGGATGTAGGGTTAAATGATTTATCTAGCAGTTAATGGCACTCTCATGCGGGACTTGGAACTGAATCTCAATCTGGTTCAAGCTAGGGCAATTTTTGTCCGAGAGGCAGTGACGGCTCCGGTATATCGCCTGTGGAGCATTCAGGATCGCCATCCTGCCATGATGCGGGTCACCGAAGGGGGAGTGGCGATCGCGCTAGAAATTTGGGCCTTGCCACCCGAGGGATTGAGCCAAATCTTGATGCAGGAACCCCCAGGATTGTGTATTGGTAAGGTTTTGTTGGCCAATGATGAAGTGGTGCTGGGAGTTTTAGGAGAAGCCTTTCTGTGTCAGAACCAACTGGAAATTAGTCAATGGGGGGGGTGGCGATCGTATATTGCCACCCAACAGGCTGCTCCGATTGGCAGTATGGATGAGTAGGCATTGCAGGAGATGCGTATGAATTGTTTTGTCAAAGCCTATCCCTATCCCTATCCCTACAATGGCGATTTGCGCTCAGACAATACGGCGCTGATTGTGATTGATATGCAGACGGATTTTTGTGGGATAGGTGGATATGTCGATCGCATGGGCTATGATTTATCGCTGACCCGTGCGCCGATCGAGCCGATCAAAAACCTGCTTCAGGCGATGCGATCGCAAGGATTTACCATCATCCATACCCGTGAAGGACACCGGGCAGATTTGTCCGATTTACCAGCCAATAAACGATGGCGATCGCAGCAAATTGGCGCGGGGATAGGAGATCCGGGTCCTTGTGGCAAGATTCTAGTCCGAGGTGAACCGGGCTGGGACATTATTCCAGAACTTGCACCCCTACCGGGAGAACCGATTATCGATAAACCGGGTAAGGGTTCGTTCTATGCAACGGATTTGGATCTGTTGCTAAAACTCAAGGGAATTCAAAATATTATCTTGACCGGCATTACAACCGATGTCTGTGTTCACACCACCATGCGGGATGCCAATGATCGAGGCTATGAATGTTTGCTACTGTCTGACTGCACCGGTGCAACGGATTATGGCAACCATCTGGCTGCCTTAAAAATGATTCAGATGCAGGGGGGCGTATTTGGGGCAGTTGCAGATTCTGCGGCTTTTCTAGAAGCGATCCAAAGTCTGAAGTCCCCCTTAACGGTAGGTGTCAGCCCATGACTACTCATGCGTCAACCCAAGTTACGTCATTGCCAGAACTGCCGCCACCCCCTGAATTGGAAGTGGTGAATATGAGTAAGCATTTTGGGGATCTAATCGCCCTCGATGCGGTTTCGATGCGATTGAAATCAGGCACGTTCCACGCGTTGTTAGGTGAAAATGGCGCAGGAAAAAGTACCCTAGTCAAATGTATTATGGGCTTTTACCAGCCTGATCACGGAGATGTGTTAATTGGTAAACGTTCACTCGCGATCGACTCTCCCCGTGATGCCCATCGCTATGGTGTGGGCATGGTCTATCAGCACTTCACCTCGGTTCCGGCAATGACCGTTGCTGAGAATTTAGTGTTATCGCGCTTCAATAGTCCGATGTGGATCAACTGGAAGCAGGAATACGCAGAATTACAAGAATTTATGGCCCAAGCGCCCTTCCAAGTTCCCCTCGATTTACCGATCGCCCAACTGTCCGCTGGTCAAAAGCAAAAGCTGGAAATTCTCAAACAGCTTTATCTCAAAGTTCGCATCCTAATTCTGGATGAGCCAACGTCCGTATTGACCCCCCAGGAAGCAGATGAGGTGCTTGGATTACTGCGAGAGTCTGTGACAGCACAGCAATTGAGCGTACTGATGATCAGTCACAAATTTCGAGAGGTGATGACCTTTTGTGATGAAATTACGGTGCTGCGTAAAGGTAAATTTGCGGGCAAGGGGGCGGTGAAAGATTTAACGATCGCAGATATGTCCGAGATGATGATGGGCGATCGGCGCGTTCCCAACCCCGTTGAAAAGATCCAACATGCCGAGCCAAAGGTCGTATTATCGGTACAAAATCTCCATGCCAATAAAGATAATGGCGTGCCTGCGATCAGCGATATTAATCTGCAAGTCCAGAATGGTGAAATTGTTGGAATTGCCGGGATTTCGGGGAATGGCCAACGGGAATTGGTCGAAGTTTTAGCAGGGCAACGGCTGGCAACGGCTGGGAAGATTTTCGTCAATGACGAAGTCTACGGCGCAACCCGAGCGGAAATCACGCGCCATCAAGTCTTTACCCTCCCCGAGGAACCCCTGCGTAATGCCTGTGTTGCCCACATGAGCGTAGCAGAAAATCTGGCATTAAGGACCTTCGATCGTCCGCCCCAATCCAATCTTGGCATCCTCATGCTTCAAGCCATCCGCCAAGTTGCTACGGGTTTGATTAGTGCCTTTAAAATTAAAACGCCCTCTCCAGAAACCCCCGTGGGCCATCTCTCTGGGGGTAATGTACAGCGCACGGTATTGGCACGGGAATTATCTGCAGAGCAAATTCAACTGGTGATTGCGGCAAATCCTTGTTTTGGGTTAGATTTTAGCGCAGTTGAAGACATCCATGCCCAAATCATTGCAGCTCGTAATCGGGGTGTGGCAGTGCTGTTAATGAGTGAGGATTTGGATGAATTGTTAAAACTGAGCGATCGCATTTTAGTCATGAGTGAAGGTCGATTCACCTATGAAAGCGCAATCGCAGATGCCGATTTTGCAACGATCGGGCGAAGCATGGCAGGTCACTAATAGAACTGGTTGCAACTCTAAACTTACAGCCGTTTTTAGATCAATAAGCCACGTCCCCCCCTCCCCCACCAAAATGTGTTTCACCCCACTGAAAATTACTGATCAGATTCCCCTACTGGGCAGTATCACCCATGTCACAACCCATCATTCTCAAGCAATTACTCAATATTCACGAAATAGCCGATCAATTCAATTGGCAACCGTTTCGTGAGGGAGTAGACATCCATCGACTTTACGGCGATAGTCAATCCGGTGCAGCGGCAGCCTTGTTGCGCTACCAACCGGGAGCGAGCGTGCCAGGTCATAATCATGAGGGATTTGAGCATATTTTAGTATTGAGTGGATCGCAAACGGATACTAATGGTGAGCATGTAGCGGGGACGTTGGTGATTAATCCGCCGGGGACGGGTCATAGTGTGGTCAGTGAGGGGGGTTGCATTGTCTTAGCGATTTGGGAAAAACCTATTTCTTTGTGGTCTTAGCATGATGGTTTTAATTTCAGCACAACCTTACGATTACGAATTACCGATCGGGCAGTGCGCGTTGGTGATCATTGATATGCAGCGCGACTTTTTGGAACCCGGTGGATTTGGAGAGGCGCTCGGCAATGATGTGACGCGCTTACAGGCGATCGTGCCTGCCCTGAAACAATTACTGGAAGTTTTTCGTACCCAAAACTGGCCTGTGATTCATACGATCGAATGCCATCGCACAGACCTATCCGACTGTCCAACCGCCAAGCTCAAACGGGGTCATAGTGCTTTGAAAATTGGCGATCGCGGTCCCATGGGTCGAATTTTAATCGTGGGGGAAGCCGGGAATGCCATCATTCCAGAATTAGCACCCATGGATGGCGAAATCGTGATTGAAAAACCGGGCAAAGGCGCATTCTGCCGGACTGACCTAGAAAAAATGCTCCACGATCGGGGTATTACCCATTTGCTCATCACGGGAGTGACAACGGAAGTTTGCGTCCAGACAACGATGCGGGAAGCCAACGATCGTGGGTTTGAGTGTTTGTTGATTGAGGATGCAACGGAAAGTTATTTTCCGGAATTTAAACAGGCGACCCTAGAAATGGTGCGGGCGCAAGGTGGGATTGTCGGCTGGACGGGAACGAGTGCCGATATTTTAGCAGGGTTGGGGCAGCCAGGAGTTGAGAGGGTCTGATACAGGAGTCAGCACGATTGGATGATGACATCTTAGATGATTAGATCAACAATGCCTTGACAGGCGATCAAGCTGACAAGCGCTACTCCGATCGGTGCTTGGAGGGAGTTTTGCGTTCCAAAATTTCCTTCAGTACCAGCGTGACGACAGCCAACAGCGCTAGCAGAACAGCCGCAGAATAGGCAGCTTCGGTTTGATATTGTTTGTAAGCATCTTCCACAAAGAGCGGTAAACTCTGAGTAGCGTTGCTCAGGTTACCAGACACAACGGAAACCGCTCCAAATTCCCCCATAGCGCGGGCATTAGTCAAAATTAAGCCATACAGCAGTCCCCAACGAATATTCGGCAGCGTCACCCGCCAAAAGGTTTGCCACTCACTGGCTCCGAGGATTTTCGCGGCTTCTTCCTGTTCTGCACCCGCTTCTTCTAAAACTGGAATCACCTCTCGTACCACAAACGGCATACTGACAAAGATAGTTGCCAGCAGCATTGCCGGAAAGGCAAACACCACTTTTAAATCATGGGCTCGCAGCCAGGGTCCCAGCCAACCCGTCCGACCATAGAGCAACAGCAGCATCAACCCCGTTACCACCGGAGAAATGGAAAAGGGCAAATCAATAATACTCAGCAACAGCGCTCGTCCGGGAAACTTGCGACGGGTTAGCGCCCAAGCTGCACAGAGACCAAAAATGGTATTTAGGGGAATGGCGATCGCTGCAAGCTGTACAGTCAACCAAACAGCACTGAGGAACTCCGACTTACCCAAATTTTCCAAAAATGGTCCCGCCCCTTTACGAAAGGCCTGTATAAAAACATTAATAGCCGGAATATACAGCACCAGCGCCAGATAAGCGATCGCAATTCCGATTAACACCACCGGAACCCAAGATTTTTCTGCCCGCTTCGATTCAGATCCAGAACGATTCACCACAACCACCCTCTAGAAAAAGATTTCCCCCCGTACGGGCGCGTATCCCGCGCCCCCCAACCTCCC
>JAYKGX010000412.1:0-10278 GCA_035285565.1 Synechococcales cyanobacterium | reverse complement strand
GCCGAGGGTTGGTCAATCTGGCTAAAGCCGGTTACGCACCATCTGAGGCAGCTACTTTTATGCAGAAATTGGTCAAAGCGGGATCGGTACCGACCATACTGAGCACGCACCCCAATGCCAGCGATCGCGTCGTTGAACTGCAAAAACAGAGCCGCAACCTATCCAGTACCGCTAAAGATGGGCTGGATGGCGTGGCTTATAAAAATCGCCTACAAGCGATACGGATCTAGAATCAACCTAGTTTGAAATTTTGTATGCATTGTAGAGACGCTCCGCCGGAGCGTCTCTACAATGAGTCTCTACAATGATTTATGCGATTTATGCCGGAAATATTGGTGCCAGAAATATTGGTGCCAGAAGTATTTATGCCGGAAATATTGGTGCCGGAGCGCCGCTAGGTTTATAACATGACCAATGGTTTGCGGTTGAGTTGATCGGGTTGGATCTGAACCAAGACTTCTGTCAAGGGCAACGTTCGCAACTCTTGATATTGCACGTTGTACTGATAAACGCGCTGCTGGGTCGTATCCAAAGCCGTTAGCCAGCCACTCTTAGGATGATAAGCCCCTGTATCAATATCGAGCCAACCATTGCCACCCACAATATCGCCAGGAATCACCCCAGAAAAGGTGAACGTAATGGTGTGACCTGTGATGATTAACTTATTGCGGAAAAAAGGACGAGCACTGGCATGAAATTCATCTCGGATCCAGCAAAACTGGCTATACCCTTGCTGCTCTAGGGGAATATTGGGATGAACACCCGCATGAACCAGCCACAGATCTCCTAAGTCAATATAGATCGGCAAAGTTTGCAGCCAAGCAATATGCTCTAGCAGTGTTTCTGCATCGTCATAGCTGGCCATGGTTGCCCTACCACCACTCTGGAGCCAAGCTTGCAATGCCGGACCAAATACCTGACCCTGGGGAAACGCCTCCAACAACATCTGTTCGTGATTCCCCAGAACACAAGGGTAATCATTGCGCTTCACAAACTCGACGACCTGGCAACTCCTAGGACCTCGATCGATCAAGTCTCCCAGAAAATAAATCTCGTCAGCTTGACCCGGCGCAATCGCGTCCATCAAACGCATCAGCCCATCATAGTGACCGTGGACATCACCAATGACGATTCGACGACGGGGAACAGAGTAGTTCATGTGGGCAGCAGTCCCGAATTGAGAGAGCAAAACTGTATCTCAAAAACTAGATCCGGAGGGGGGAAATATTTTATGCCTCTAGAGACTAATTTCATGATGTCCCCAGAATGCCCTGACAATTTGAGGGATTCACGATGATCCATACAAAGATCACAGGATACAGATGAAAACTTCACAGATACACCTATGACATCAAATCTTCAATAAGTTGATCGTGAGAGAATTTTGATGAACTTCATCCTCCCTGAGAAGGATTACTGGCAACAGGCAGTATGATTGGCAACCCTGCGCTACCCAAGTGGATAAAAGAGACCTCCTTGCAACCCGGAATTCAACGCAACCCGGAGTTCAACCTGCGATATCGTTCGCTTAACGGGACAAGGCTCGGAGAAATTGCTGAAGACCTGTTAACCACCCTGTTTTTGTAGACTTGTTGCCCAAAACGGTTGCCAAAATGCCATCTATCCGCTCAGAGTCTGGTTTTTCCCCTTCTTCGGCAATGACTTGCCAGTTGCCCGATCGCTCTAGCCAAATCTGCCAAGGGGTGGGATAAAAGCGGGTTAAGGCTACCGTATCATCCAGTGAACGCAGGTAATAACAAGGTTCAATAGTCTTGAGAAAGCGATCGCGCAACATTCTGGCAGCATAACCAATGCCAACGATCGCCACATCCTCCAGTTGGGGGTTGAATAAAATCACAGGTCGATCGCCCGCTGCCTGACAAATCTGCTCAACCGGACCAATCTCTACGGCTGTGGGGGCGACAAATATATACAGGGTATCGTCAGGTGCAATCTGTTCTTCCACCGTCGTCGTTTGGCGGGATCCCGCCACATCAATACTGCCAAAGCGGTAAGGGACATCGCCCCAGTTCCCTTGCACCCAGGCAGCGGTTCCAGCATCGGTGAAGAAAAGTTTGATGCCTGCACCGTACTGTTCTTCAAAGGCAGCCGCAAAGATTTTGGCGATCGGTAAGGGCTTCAGTTCTGGAAAAATCAGCTCCACCGACAGCCGAGTGTAACCTGCTTGGATGGCTGCTTGGGTGGCAACTTGGGCCTGGGCGATCGCCTCCTCTAAACTGTTAGGCAGGGTATCAGGCTGGGGGGAAATCGGTGAGTTGGACGATGGAGTCATAGCAGGATTCTAAAAGCTCACAGCACTGAAAGATCACTACCCATCCTACAAGGGTGCAGCCAGCAGGAGACCGGAGAATCGCAAATGCAAATGATGCAAAATGCTGATGTCCCCTGGCAGGGCAAATAGGGGCTAAGCAATTTTTCCTATGAACTTCCGACTTTCTTAATTATCTGTAACCCTTCGGTGATAAGCTTGGGAGTGGCAATTTTAACTAATCCCAATTAAGGCGATCCCATGGTGGCTACATCGTCTTTCGAGGTGGAGCTGTTCAATCGGCGAGAGATCTCTGGGATTGGTCTTGTACCTAACACAAAACGCTAAAGACGTACAGTAAGGGCGTAAGCATGGTCACCACAGCAACAAGCACTGGTTACATCACACAAATTATTGGTCCGGTTGTTGATATCAAATTTCCGAGCGGCAAAATGCCCGCTATCTACAACGCCCTGACCATTGCGGCTAAGAACGAAGCAGGTCAAGACCTGGCAGTTACTTGCGAAGTGCAGCAACTGCTAGGCGACAACCAAGTTCGCGCTGTGGCAATGAGTAGCACCGACGGTCTGGTGCGGGGAATGGAAGTAGCCGATACGGGTGCAGCAATTAACGTACCTGTGGGGGCTGCTACCCTAGGTCGTATTTTTAACGTTCTCGGGGAACCCGTGGATGAAAAAGGCGGCGTGGATATGTCCCAAACCATGCCAATCCACCGTCCGGCTCCGAAGCTGACGGAACTGGAAACCAAGCCCTCCGTGTTTGAAACCGGAATTAAGGTGGTTGACCTGCTAACGCCCTATCGTCGCGGTGGCAAGATCGGTCTGTTTGGTGGAGCCGGTGTGGGCAAAACCGTGATCATGATGGAATTGATCAACAACATCGCAACCAAGCACGGTGGAGTATCGGTGTTTGCTGGGGTGGGTGAGCGGACTCGGGAAGGCAATGACCTGTACAACGAAATGATCGAATCTGGGGTTATCAATGCTGATAATCCTGGAGAATCCAAGATTGCACTCGTGTATGGTCAGATGAACGAACCACCGGGGGCACGGATGCGGGTGGCTCTGTCGGGTCTGACCATGGCTGAATATTTCCGCGATGTGAACAAGCAGGACGTATTGCTGTTCGTAGACAATATCTTCCGATTTGTGCAAGCGGGTTCTGAAGTATCAGCCCTGCTGGGTCGGATGCCCTCTGCGGTAGGTTACCAGCCAACCCTGGGAACAGACGTGGGTGACCTCCAAGAGCGGATTACCTCAACGACCGAAGGTTCCATTACTTCGATTCAAGCGGTGTACGTGCCTGCGGATGACTTGACTGACCCCGCTCCAGCTACCACCTTTGCCCACTTGGATGGAACCACCGTGCTGTCTCGGGGTTTGGCTTCTAAGGGTATTTATCCAGCAGTGGATCCCTTGGATTCTACCTCGACGATGTTGCAACCTGCGATCGTGGGTGCAGATCACTACGACACTGCTCGGTCAGTGCAATCCACCCTGCAGCGTTATAAGGAATTGCAGGACATCATTGCGATTCTGGGTCTGGATGAATTGTCGGAAGAAGATCGTCTGGTGGTGGCACGGGCTCGTAAGATTGAGCGCTTCCTGTCTCAGCCCTTCTTCGTGGCAGAAGTCTTCACGGGTGCGCCTGGGAAGTATGTGACCCTGAAGGACACGATCGCTGGATTCCAAAAGATTCTAGCGGGTGAGCTGGATAGCCTGCCGGAGCAAGCCTTCTACATGGTGGGCAGCATCGACGAAGCGATCGCTAAAGCCGACAAGATGAAAGCTGAAGCGAAATAGCGTTGTGGATTGGGGGGTGGTGTTTCTAAAATGCTATCCCCCTCTACCAAGATTCTTCGCAGTGCTCCAACCATCGCTGAAAGCTGGGTTGGGGGAGAAGCGGAGCGCGACTGCAAGGAGCAATCAATATAGTCGCATTCCTGTTGGGTCTTTGATGGGCAACCGCTAAAGGGAACGATTAAGATACTGGCAACCCAAGACGGCTCAACACCACAATAAGAATATTGAGTCTGCGGTGGGGCGCATCGTGGACGTTAAACCAAAACGCTTGTGGAGGCGTTCTGACTGGGGATATTTGAGCTTGCTGGAATATCTAAGCGTGAGCCAACGAAGCAAGAATCTCACGTCCATACCGCGAAGCGGTTGGTGGGAGAGCGTCAATGGGAACCCTGAGCTGATGTAGAGGAAGCAACGACGATGAGTTTAACGGTCCGCGTAATTGCACCCGATCAAACGGTCTGGGATGCACCGGCTGAAGAAGTAATTTTGCCCAGCACCACAGGACAACTTGGAATTTTGACCGGACATGCTCCCCTGTTGACTGCTTTGGAAACAGGAGTTCTTCGCGTGAAGGGTCTCGATAAAACCTGGGTGCCGATTGCCCTCATGGGTGGATTTGCTGAAGTAGAAAATAATGAAGTCACGGTTCTGGTGAATGCGGCAGAACGGGGTAGTACTATTAGCCTAGAGGAAGCCCGGAAGGCATTTGAAGAAGCTAATAGTCGCTACAACAAAGCCCAAAACGGCAGTGATAAACAGGAAACGATTCAAGCCACCCAAGCCTTTAAGCGGGCGCGGGCACGTCTGCAGGCTGCTGGTGGGAATGCTTGATGGAATCTACATGACCAGATAATTCTGGATGCATGAGAAGGAATGGGCGATCGCCTGTTCCTTTTTTATTGATTTTGCTCCTTGGAATGGCTTCTGAGGTTTATGCCCAGTGGGGTGAACGGTTCGGGTGAGCTGCTTTCGCCTAAAAAGAATTAGGATCGGGGAGCGGAACTTCTTCACCGCGATCGTCATCCTAATTCCCATACCGTTCTCCTACCCGGTGGGCTATGACCCGACTGTATGATTTGTTAATTAAAGGTGGTCCAGTGATGGTGCCGATCGTCGGTCTCTCTATCCTGGCAGTTGCCTGTGCATTGGAACGGGCTTGGTTTTGGCGGCAAGTTCTCAAGGAAGAACAGAAAATTGTCCATGAAGTATTGGCTGCAGCTCGCTATAGCCTAGAAGATGCCCACCAGATTGCGGAACGGGTGACCCAGATGCCGATCGGGCGATTTCTGTTGGCAGCGCTGAAGCTGAATCGTCCCAACCCTGAAACCTTTCGGCTAGCGATGGAATCTGCAGGTGATCAGGAGTTTGCCAAGATGCGGCGGGGGGACAAATTACTAGAGACGATCGTGGCGATCGCCCCTCTATTGGGTCTTCTGGGTACGGTAACGGGCTTAATTCATACCTTTCTCAATTTGAAAATTGGGGCAGGGGGTACGGCGCCTGATCTGTCCAAAGCCTCAGCAGGAATTGGAGAAGCACTGATTACAACGGCGGGTGGAATGATTGTGGCGATCATTGCCTTGATCGTGTTTCGGGTCTCTATCACGCTCCAAGCTCAGCAAATAGACTACTTTGCTAAGGTGGGAAGTGAGTTAGAACTCATCTATCGCCAGATCTGGTATGAACCCTTTTTTGATAGCCACCGCCGGAGTGAAATTCCAGATTCTCCAGCAGAGTTTCTCCGAATTCCCCCGAGCGATCGGGGCTGATGGGGTGAATTGCCTAATTTTTGTCTAGGCGCAATATATTCCCATATTGGATGAGGGGGCTATGCGATTTAAACGTCAACAAACTGGATCCCAAATGCCAGAACTGAATCTGGTACCAATGCTGGATGTTTTGATGAGCATCCTGACCTTTTTTATCATCGTTTCAATGACCCTCACGGCTGGAACCGGATCATCTGTGAAAGTCCGTTTACCTTCAGCGATCGGCGAGGGAGGGACCACTCAGGAAAAATTGCCCGATCCGCTCATCATTACTCTCAATCAACAAGGACAACTCTATGTCCGATCGCAGGTGAGTCAGATCGAGCAAGCGATGCCTGAGGTCGTAAATTACTTAAAGGCAAATCCCCAAGGAGTCGTGTTACTGAGAGCCGATCGCCAATTACCCTACGAAAAGGTGGTGCAAGTTCTCGGTCAGCTACGCAATGTCGGCGGCGATCGGGTTTCCTTGGCGATCGAAGGCTAGCCAGTAACTTCCAGACGCAACAAACCATTGGCAACCAACCATGAAAAAGCCCCTCCACTCAGGAAGGGGCTTTCGATTACCTAACAACTAGCCAGATCAACCGAACTTACCAGCAGTAGAAGCAATCAGGAACGCCGCATAGGTGAAGATATAACCCACCGTGAAGTGAGTCAGACCCACCAAGCGTGCTTGCACGATCGACAGTGCGACCGGCTTGTCCTTCCAACGAACCAGGTTCGCCAGAGGAGTACGCTCATGTGCCCAAACTAGGGTTTCGATCAATTCTTGCCAGTAACCACGCCAGCTAATCAGGAACATGAAGCCCGTAGCCCAAACCAAGTGAGCGCCTAGGAAGATCCAAGACCACACAGCTAGGTTATTGGTGCCATAGGGGTTGTAACCATTGATCAGCGGAGCAGAATACTGCCACAGGTAGTCACGCAACCAACCCATCAGATAGGTGGAGGATTCGTTGAACTGTGCCACGTTCTCAGACCAGATAGACAGGTGCTTCCAGTGCCAGTAGAACGTAACCCAACCGATCGTGTTCAGCATCCAGAACATCGACAGGTAGAAGGAATCCCAAGCAGAGATGTCGCAAGTACCACCCCGACCAGGGCCATCGCAAGGGAAGGCATAGCCGAAGTCTTTCTTGTCGGGCATCAGCTTAGAGCCGCGTGCATCCAACGCACCCTTGACCAAGATCAGAGTGGTGGTGTGCAGACCGAGGGCGATCGCATGGTGAACCAAGAAGTCGCCAGGTCCAATCGTCAAGAACAGCGAGTTGGAATTGCTGTTGACTGCATCCAACCAGCCAGGTAGCCAAGCGGCACCCGTGGTGGAAGCAACACTGCCAGGATCGGAAAGTAGCGTTCCCAAACCGTACAGCAGCTTACCTGAGGAAGCCTGCACCCACTGAGCAAACACCGGCTCAATCAGGATTTGCTTCTCAGGAGTTCCGAAAGCAACCACAACATCGTTGTGAACATACAGACCCAGAGTATGGAAGCCCAGGAAGAGGGAAGCCCAGCTCAAGTGAGAGATCAGCGCCTCTTTGTGCTCCAGCATCCGTGCCAGCACGTTGTTCTTGTTCGCTTCCGGATCATAGTCACGCACGAAGAAGATCGCACCGTGAGCAAACGCACCAACCATCAGGAAGCCCGCGATGTATTGGTGGTGGGTGTACAGCGCTGCCGTCGTGGTGAAGTCCTTCGCAATGAATGCGTAGGGAGGCATCGCGTACATGTGCTGAGCTACCACAGAGGTGATCACCCCCAGGCAAGCCAGCGCCAGACCCAGTTGGAAATGCAGCGAGTTGTTGACGGTGTCAAACATGCCCGTATGACCTGCACCCAGCTTGCCCGAAGGCGGCTTGTGAGCGTTCAGGATTTCGCGCATCGAGTGCCCGATCCCGAAGTTGGTCTTGTACATGTGACCCGCAACGATGAAGATCACTGCGATCGCCAGGTGGTGGTGCGCCATATCAGTGAGCCAAAGCGACTCGGTCTGAGGATGGAAGCCACCTAAGAAGGTCAGAATTGCAGTTCCTGCGCCCTGCGACGTACCAAAAACATGGCTTGCCGTATCAGGACTCTGCGCATACACACCCCAGTTCCCTGTGAAGAAGGGAGCTAGACCCGCAGGGTGAGGCAGGGTGCTCATGAAGTTGTCCCAGCCCACATGCTGACCCCGAGATTCGGGAATCGCTACGTGAACCAAGTGACCCGTCCAAGCCAAGGAGCTAACGCCAAACAAACCAGCCAAGTGGTGATTGAGGCGAGACTCTGCATTCTTGAACCAAGCCAAGCTGGGGCGGAACTTGGGTTGCAAGTGTAGCCAACCAGCAAACAACAGAATCGAAGACAGGATCAACAAGAAGATCGAACCCATGTAGAGGTCGCCCGTTGTCCGCATCCCGATGGTGTACCACCAGTGGTAGACACCCGAGTAGGAGATGTCCACAGGATAGGAAGCGCCAGCTTGCGTAAACGCCTCAACAGCACCTTTCCCGAACTGAGGGTCAAAGATCGCATGGGCGATCGGTTTCGTATTGAGGGGATCTTTGATCCAAGCCTCAAAGTTGCCTTGCCAAGCAACGTGGAACAGGCTACCGGAAGCCCACAGAAAGATGATCGCCAAGTGACCGAAGTGGGTTGCGAAAAGCTTCTGATAGAGCTTCTCTTCCGTCATTCCATCATGGCTTTCAAAATCGTGAGCGGTGGCAATCCCGTACCAAATCCGACGAGTCGTGGGATCCTGGGCAAGGTCTTGGCTAAATTTTGGGAATTTAGTCGCCATAGTCCTAATAATCCTCCAGGCTCATCAAATGGATAGTGACCGCGCTAGGAAGAATGCCCACGTAGTGGCAATTCCGCCTAACAGGTAGTGAGCCACACCGACCGCACGACCCTGAATGATGCTCAGAGCGCGAGGTTGGATAGCGGGAGCTACTTTCAGCTTGTTATGTGCCCAAACAATGGACTCAATCAGCTCTTGACAGTAACCTCGACCGCTGAACAGGAACATCAGACTGAACGCCCAGATGAAGTGTGCGCCCAAGAACATCAGACCGTAAGCAGACAGTGCAGAACCGTAGGAGTTGATCACCTGAGAAGCTTGTGCCCACAGGAAGTCACGCAACCAACCGTTGATGGTGATGGCGCTTTGAGCAAAGTTGCCGTAGGTGACGTGAGAAACGGTACCATCCGGTGCAACCGTACCCCAAACATCCGATTGCATCTTCCAAGAGAAGTGGAAAATCACGACCGAGATGCAGTTGTACATCCAGAACAGACCCAAGAAGACGTGATCCCAACCAGAGACCTGGCAAGTACCACCCCGACCGGGACCGTCGCAAGGGAAGCGGAAGCCAAGATTCGCTTTATCAGGAATCAGGCGAGAGCTGCGAGCGAACAGAACGCCCTTCAGCAGAATCAACACCGTCACGTGAATTGTGAAGGCATGGATGTGATGCACCATAAAATCTGCGGTGCCCAGTGCGATCGGCATCATGGCAATCTTGCCGCCGACTGCAACTGTTTCGCCCCCAAAGGCATAGCTGACCGGAGCCAGTGCGTTCGGAGCGGTTCCACCCGCCGTTGCAGCCACGGTATGCAAATTCTGCACCCACTGCGCAAAGATCGGCTGGAGGTTGATAGCGGTGTCAGAGAACATGTCCTGAGGACGACCCAACGCCCGCATCGTATCGTTGTGAATGTACAGACCAAAGCTGTGGAAGCCAAGGAAAATACAAACCCAGTTCAAGTGTGAAATGATGGCATCCCGGTGACGCAGCATGTTATCCAGCACGTTGCCCTGGTTCACCACGGGATCATAGTCGCGCACCATGAAGATTGCGCCGTGAGCTGCTGCCCCAACGATGAGGAAGCCGCCAATCCACATGTGGTGGGTGAACAGAGACAGAACCGTACCGTAGTCTGTCGCCAAGTAAGGATAGGGAGGCATGGCATACATGTGCTGCGCCACGATGATGGTGACGGAGCCACCGATCGCCAGGTTAATCGCCAGTTGTGCGTGCCAAGAGGTGGTCAAGGTTTCATAGAGACCTTTGTGACCATTACCTGTGATCATCACAGGGTCAGGACCATTGGCTTCTAGGATTTCCTTCATGCTGTGACCAATGCCCCAGTTGGTGCGGTACATGTGACCCGCCACGATGAACATCACCGCCAGAGCTAAGTGATGGTGCGCCGTATCGGTTAACCACAGACCACCCGTGACGGGGTTCAAGCCACCTTTGAAGGTCAAGAAGTCAGCATACTCACCCCAGTTCAGCGTGAAGAAAGGTACCAGACCCTTCGCAAAGCTGGGATAAATATCTGCCATCAACTGCGTGTTGAGGATGAATTCGTGGGGGAGCGGAATTTTGCTAGCCGGAACGCCTTTATCCAACAGTTCGTTAATGGGCAGAGA
>JAYKGX010000411.1:0-5964 GCA_035285565.1 Synechococcales cyanobacterium | reverse complement strand
ATTAATTTTGAAGGGAGAACCAATTCACGATACACTGATTCTCTGGAAATTTAACGCGGGCACGCTGCTATGGTCACCCATTCCTGGCTTCTGATTACCGACCTAGACCATACCCTGGTGGGCGATGATGCAGCGACTCAAGCCCTCAACCAGCAACTGCTCCAGCAGCGATCGCAGGTTTGTCTGATCTATGCCACTGGGCGCTCCTATCCATCTGCCAAGACCTTACAAGCCGATCGCCAACTGCTGGAACCAGACTATTGGATTACGGGCGTGGGCAGCGAAATTTATGAGCAGGGAAAATTGGAAGAACCCTGGGCAAACCAACTCTCCCAACAATGGCATCGCGAAAAAATTATACAAGTCACGCAAACCTTTCCTGATCTGATTCCTCAACCGACGGCGGAGCAAAATCCCTGGAAAATTAGTTTTTACCTGCAAACGCCTCATGCCGCAACGATTTTACAGGAATTGGAAGCACAACTTGCGCTTCAGAAATTACCTGCTCAAATCATTTACAGTAGCAATCGCGATCTTGATCTTCTACCCCTTCAAGCCCATAAAGGACTTGCCATGGCATATCTGATCGACAAATTGCAGATCGATCGCGATCGCGGCATTGCCTGTGGCGATTCGGGTAATGATATTGGTTTGTTGATGCAGTCTACCTATGGGGTTGTCGTCAATAACGCCCTTCCAGAACTGCTATCTTGGTACCAAACTCAAAACTCCGATCGCTACCATCTAGCCAGTCAACCCTACGCCTGGGGCATGATTGAGGGATTAGAGAAGTTTGGGTTTCTCCCAAGTGGGCTGTGATCAATCTGACTATTCAGCCATGCTTGTAAATTGGGATTGGCCAGCAGACGAGCACATTCTGGCGCAAGTAATTCTTTCCCCATCTGGCTTAACTGAGAGAGCGCCGATAATTCCCTGGCATAATCGGTCTGAAGCGTTTGCAGCATTGCAGTAGGATTGCTCTGGGATTGGTGCAAGAGATAAATCACCAAGTTCAAGTTAGACAAAGGATTGCGCAACTCCTGATAGAAAAAATTCAGCAATCCATCACGACTGTCGGAGTTAGTACTGTTCAAACTTGTAGCATTAGAGGCACTAGAGGGATTGGTTTGGGCGATCGCCGCCTGTTTGCTCAAACGGGTCGAAATAGCGCGCAACAGCTCACTAATCGTAAAGGGCTTAAATAAATAGTCGTCTGCCCCCAATTCCATCCCCCGGCGCAAATCTGCTTTTGTGGTGCGGGCGGTAATAAAAATAAAGGGCAACGTAGCTGTTTTACTTTGACGGCGCAGGTTCTGTAGCAGCATAAAGCCATCCATCTCAGGCATCTGCACATCGCAGAGCACTAGGTCAGCCTGGGACGCTAGCTGGAGACCTTGCTGCCCGTTTTCTGCCCCGATCGCAGCATAGCCTTCCACCTCTAGTAAATCCAACAAAGATTCGCGTACCGTCTTTTCGTCTTCAATCACGAGAATGGTTTTCACATTTTTCTTCGTCATACTGATGACACACCCTTTTGATTAATGGCAGCGTGACTATGAAGGTACTACCCTTCCCCACTTCGCTGGTAAACTGAATCTCGCCACCATGCAACTCCACACATTGCTTGACGATTGAGAGACCTAACCCTGTTCCAGGAATCCGACGAACATTACTGGCTCGGTGAAATTCATGAAACAGTTTAGATTGATCCACCAGCGGAATGCCAATACCCTGATCTTGTATCCGAAAAGTTACTTCTCGGCTATTACAAGCTACGTTGAAAAATATACTGACACCTGAGGGAGAATACTTAATTGCATTGGACAAAAGATTGGATAGTATATGCCTAAGGAGTCTTTCGTCTAAGTAAAATAACGGATCATCTCCCCCCTGATAGGTGAATTGAATGGGGCAATGGGGGGAATCTTGGGGTTGCAACTCCTCCACCAGCACCTGGCAAAATTGTGACAGATCCATAAACTGGGGATAGAACTGAAACTGACCAGACTCGGTTTCACCGATCGCTAAAACCTCATCCAGGAGGGTCGTCATCCGCTTCACAGAATCCTGAATCCGGCTCAAATAAGTGGCTTGGCGATCGTCCGTTAGCTCTCTGCCATAGCGATGCAGCAACTCACTGGAAAAGAGAATGGAATTGAGGGGATTGCGAAACTCGTGGGACACCACAGATAAAAAGCGGTTCTTCAGTTCACTATATTCCTGTTGTTTGCGCAGGGCTTCGCGGATAGCAGATTCTGCTTGATAGCGGGCCAAGGCAATTTCGACAGTGGTCACCAACTCCTGATCCACAAATGGTTTGATCAAATATCCAAAGGGCTGGATCGCCTTGGCGCGGGCAAGGGTAGAGGGATCCGCATGGGCGGTCAAAAAAACCACCGGAAGCTGATATTGTTGCTTGAGGCAGTCTGCTGTTTCCACCCCATCCAAGGCTCCCTGGAGGCGAATATCCATTAAGACAAGATCGGGGCGCTGGTGCTCTACGATCGCGATCGCGTCTTCTCCACGGGCGACTGTCCCTGTAATCCCATAGCCTGCTTGCCGAAGGCTCGTTTCAATATCTAATGCAATAATACTTTCATCTTCTACGACTAAGATATTAGCAGTGATATCGGCAGTAATCTTTGCAGGAATACTTGCAGTCTCCATCGCTCAACCCTTGCCTTTGGCATCAATAAATGTCACTGTAAAGACTGCACCATCGCGGTAGTCATAGCTCATCGTGCCCCGAAGCTGCTGAATTAGGCTTTTGACCAATTGCAACCCCAGTGTTGGCGTAGTTTGGAAACTATAGTTGGATGGCAACCCCCTGCCATTATCTTGAATAATCAAACGATAACTGTCCTCCCCATCAGAGTAGAAATCCAGACTTAACCTAGGATAGGGATTTTCAGCAAAGGCATACTTCAGAGCATTGGAGACTAGTTCATTAATGATCAGTCCACAGGGAAGGGCCGTATCTAAACTCAAGCAAACGGGCGCTAAGTTGAGGTCAAGCTGAATATTCCGAGTTCCCAGCGAAAAACAGCGCAGCAATTCGGCCACCAAGCTCTTCACATAATCTGCAAAGTTGGCTTTCGCCAAATCAGCGGATTGATATAGCTTTTCGTGAATCAAGGCCATAGCTCGAACTCGATGCTGACTGTCTTGAAAGGCTTCTAAAACTCCTTCTTGTTTAATGTGCCCTGCTTGCAGCTTTAATAAACTGGAAATCACCTGTAAATTATTTTTGACCCGATGGTGGATTTCCTTGAGCATCACCTCCTTTTCATGCAGTGAGGCGAGCAACTGCGCTTCGGCATATTGACGTTCCTGCTGGGCCTGGGCTTCCTGAAACACGATCGTCAGATAGTCCGCAATTTCTGCAAAGGTTGCCACTTCATAGGCTGTCCAGGTATGGGGCTGCGATCGTGTGCAGCACAGAATCCCCGTTCCCACCTGCAGGGGCACCGCCAAAATTGCTTCTACTGCCTGCGAGTGCAACGCGGCTGCCACGGGCGTTAACAACGGTTCTTGATCCACTTGCTCCACGATTAAAGTCTGCCGCCGCTGCAGAAAGGTCCAGAGATCGATGGCTGGCTCAAGATTGAGGGCAAATGGACGATCGGGACTGAGCAAATCGGGGTAGACGGTATGGGTCGCTTGAATCTGCTTGCCCTCCAAGGTCAAATAATAGAGCGGGCGATCGCCAAAGTAACGGCTCATTTGCTCCACGGTCACCGCCACCACTGCTTCAAAGGAGCGACCTGCCATCTTCTGCCGGGAGATACTATTCAGCAGGCGGAGGCAGACTTGGCTTTCTCGCAAACTTTGTTCGGTCTGCTGACGTTGCAAAATTTCCTGCTGAAGCTGAAGATTGATTTGCTCTAGAGCAAGGGTGCGCGAGGCTTGGGGCAAATAATCAGACAAATCTCCCAGGGCTGCAAACACCTGTTGACGGTCTGGCTCGGTTAGGGTGGCCAGGGGGTGTAAGCTGTCCCGGAGTGCGATGATATAGGAATCCAAATGGGGTGAATTGGTCATAGTGTTCAGTGTTCCCACGCAATCGCGTCCTTGCAACTGTAGAGTAGAGAAAAGTGTATTTTGTATATCTAGGGGTAGGCTTTGAGCGATCGCACCGTTGAAAATCCGATAAAAACTGACCAGTTGATAGGAACCTCGGTGGCGCAACTGAGTCAAGACCTGGCAGCCGATCGTGTCTTGGGTTGGGACACCATTCCGGTTGAGCAGCGATCGGTCCTTCAGGCAGCCTTACATCCCAAACAATCTGCCGCAGGGCTGATCCAACCCCAGACAAGTTTGGAAGTTGAGCAAGCGATCTCGAGGGTGAATGCTCTGGGTGGGACGATCGTTCCCTGTGCTGGGTTGAGCAAAATTGCCTGGGGCGGATTGATCCACAGTGCGATCGAGTCTCCCCTGTTCTTCCTGCAACTCGATCGGCTCAACCGGCTAATTGACCATGCGGCGGCGGATTTAACCGTGACTGTGGAAGCTGGAATGAAGTTACAAGATCTACAGCTTCATCTCGCCACTCAGGGTCAGTTTTTGCCGATCGATCCGAGCTATCCCAAACAGGCAACGATCGGGGGCATGATCGCAACGGCCGATGCAGGCGCTTGGCGACATCGCTACAACAGTATACGCGATCTCCTGCTGGGGGTGAGCTTTGTGCGTGCCGATGGGCAACCGGTGAAGGCTGGCGGTCGGGTTGTGAAAAACGTAGCTGGATACGACCTGATGAAATTACTCACTGGATCCTACGGAACTTTGGGGGTAATTACGGAAGCAACCCTCCGGGTCTATCCCCAGCCGGAAACGTCACAAACCGTCATTCTTCAGGGCGAAGCAACGGCGATCGCCACCTTGGCCCAAACCCTGCGCAGTTCTGCCCTGACCCCCACCGCCTTGGATTTGATCACCGCCTCCCTGGCCCAAACCCTGGGGTTAGCCCCTCAAATGAGTTGCTTGATCCGTTTCCAGAGCATGACGGAAAGTGTAACGGAACAAAGTCAACGGGTCATGCAGCTTGGCGATCGCTTGGGGCTG
Organism: Synechococcales cyanobacterium; assembly: GCA_035285565.1. Lineage (GTDB taxonomy): Bacteria > Cyanobacteriota > Cyanobacteriia > Leptolyngbyales > Leptolyngbyaceae > JAYKGX01. Next base: position 900 of record JAYKGX010000411.1, on the reverse strand, counting down.
CAGGGCATTCTGCTATCCGGAGAGGGAGAAACGGCTCTATGGCAACAATTAACAGAGAAAATAGCTCCAACCTCCCAAGTTCCTCCGATTCTCTGCAAAATAGGGATGAAGTCGAGTCAGGCAATCTCCTTGCTGCAAGTGTTACAAAATTTGCTGGGTGAGTTCTGTGGGCGAGTGCATTTAGGCAGTGGCTTGGGGCTTGTGTTGATTTGGGATGAAAAACGACCCACCCAACTGCTAGAGGCCCGATCGCATTGCCAAGCCCAGGGGGGATTTTTAACGGTGTTGCAAGCCCCGATCGCCCTGAAACAGCAAATGGAGATTTGGGGACCCGTGGGAAATGCCCTACCGTTGATGCAAGCGGTGAAACAGCAGTTTGATCCGAAGAGGCGGTTAAGTCCGCATCGGTTCGTGGGGGATATTTAGCTGGGGAGATTTAGGGGAGATTTAGTTGGATCAGGGAACTTGAACTGTCGGGGATATTTAACTGTTGGGGAACTTAACCATGACCGCTATGCTGCCGGATTCCGAATCGCAAACTCGCCCCCTTGGCAATTCTGATGCAACTTCTTCAGCTTTGCAGGTCACCGATTTGAAGTTTTTTGATGGCAAAAATCCTCCTGATCCAAAACTGATTGATTCCTGTGTGCATTGTGGGTTTTGTCTCTCCACCTGTCCCAGTTATCGCGTGTTGGGCAAGGAAATGGACTCCCCTCGGGGGCGGATTTATCTAATGGATGGGGTGAATGAGCAAAAAATTCCCTTCTCTGCCGCCACAGTACAGCATTTTGATTCCTGTTTGGGTTGTCTGGCCTGTGTGAGCACCTGTCCATCGGGGGTACAGTATGACAAATTAATTGAAGCCACCCGCGCCCAAGTGGCAAGAAATCACCCCCGATC
>JAYKGX010000410.1:0-10275 GCA_035285565.1 Synechococcales cyanobacterium | reverse complement strand
TGTAGTCGTAATGACAAGCAGTTTTTTCAATGGGAGCAGGCTGTTCGTGGATGAGACGTTGGCGAGGGGATTCCGCCCCGGCAATATAACAGCGTTCCTGGGCGATCGACTCCTGCCGCATCAATTTTTCCAGCAGTGATTCTCCTTCACCCACTGAAACGATCGTCCCTTTCGGTAACCGTTTTTGCAGTTGTTCATAGAAAACACTCACGGCTCCCCCACCCACCACCACTGTGGCTTCCGGATGGTAGCGCTTAGCTCGTCGGATCCCCTGCTTAATGAGACCTTCATTGCGCCACAGTTCGCTGTAGTACCCGGCTAACATGCGCAGCCCGCCGATCGCCCCTCTGGCCTTCTCCAGCAGATTGCGGGAATAGAAAAATTCAAAGGCATACTGCAACGGATTCCCCCCACGATCGCCCACCGGTGCATAGATTTGAATATCCCGCCAAGAAAACACAATCAGCGTGGGTTGAAACTCATCGATCGCAGCATCTAGGGCAGGCGCATAGTCCAACGGCGGTATCGTACCCAAATCAAAAATCCGCTGCTCCACCTCTGGGAACAATTTATGAACATGATCCGCTAAGTAGACAACCCCGACGGGAAAAATCGGATTGCAAGGGAGACGGACATAGAGAATACGAGCATCGAGACTGTGAACTGCCATGGCGTGAGTGGTATGAGTAGTGAGTGAACCCAGAGCGTACAAGAATTTTTGTAACAAAAAATGGCTAAATATGACATTTCTCTAATTGCCAAGCTACGCTGGAACAGAATGTCACATAACTTCACGATAGCACTCAGCCTCCGCTTCTGGCGTAGCTTTGATCGAAACTTTCTGATCCAATGCCAACCTGTTTGTCTGAGGCAGCATCATGAATTGAGGGCAATCAATGGGTCGCATTTGCTCAACCGGGCAGCAGACTGGAGCCGATATTAAGACCCATATCTATTCTTCTCAGATTGAGGCAAATTATTAAGAGAAGACAAATATCGTAGTTGGAACTACAGTCGCCATAAATGGTGGAGTGTTAGTGTTCCGATAGGTTTAAGATATCACCCGTTCGAGAAACTGTTTTCTGAGCTGGAATGTCCAGAGAAGGGCTTTAAGCGATTTGCTCACAACCCTGGCTCATCCGACTAGCACTTACAGGACTTGCGCAAAGACCTGGCTTGCGGGGCATTATGGTTTGAAATCGGTGAAAACTATTTTCGCACTGTTCGCTATCCTCGTTCCTCTCATTTTGGATAATCATCCTTTAAAGCTATGGCACAAGTGTTTGATCCCCTACCGTCAGACCAGTTGACTTCATTGGTGTGCTGTTACGTCAATGTCACAAGTCAAATTCAGGTTGTTCGTATTACCAATATTCCCAACTGGTATTTTGAACGAGTTGTCTTTCCAGGTCAACGTCTCATGTTTGAAACTCCGTCAGACGGATTGCTGGAAATTCACACCGGTATGATGGCGAGTGCGATTCTGTCAGACAAGATTCCTTGCTCCAAACTAGCGCTGGAACCAATGCCCACCCCAGTGGACAGCATTGCATCGTCCTTAGAAGAGCGGCGTGACTTGGTATCCACGGTTTCCTAGGTTGCCTAGGTTGCCTAGGATTTCACTGTTAGGATTCTGCCTCTGAACCTGCTGCCTCCGGTGCCGAGATAACTGGCGCAGTTTGCCAATGGCAGCCTTGAATGACCGTGTGAACTTGCCAAGTGGCGATCGGCTCAGGTGAGTCAATGCAATAGTGTCCACCTCGGCTTTCTGTGCGATAGTGGGCACTTTTCAGAATCAACTGGGCAATCGTCAGGAGATTACGCAGTTCACTCCATTGGCGAATGGCTTGTTCCGCATCTGTATCGGGTAAATGCCAAACAACTGGGGGATGGGGCAGATGATCGGTCGTCAGGTAATGGCTTACCAGTTCCGTCAGGGCTAGCTCCTGGAATTGGGTCAGCCATGCTTCTACCTGGGCGATCGCTGTGGTGAGGCTGGCTTGTTCACGACAGATTCCGGCACTCTGCCAAACCAACTTGGGTAATTCCTGTCGCAGCAGGGTGATCCAGGTGAGTTCTTCGGGCAGGAGCCAGCGGGGTTCTTCTGGTGCATTTGGCTGCAGTCGTAAGGTCGCCTCGGGTTCGACCTCACCACGAATCCCAGCGGCGTTCAAGAGTTTTGGTGGTTTTAGGCGCAACTGGGTTTCGGGTTCTGCGTCCGGGCTGCAGGGGGTAGGATGGGAAGCTGCCGATCGATCGCTGCCCTGCGAGACCTGAGGATTCAACTCAATCTCTGCAAGCTGGGCCCCAAAAACAATGCATTCTAAGAGGGAATTACTGGCAAGCCGATTCGCTCCATGCACCCCCGTACTGCTGGTTTCTCCGACGGCATAGAGATAAGGCACCGAGGTGCGATCGCGCAGATCGGTCACCACCCCTCCCATCCAATAATGGGCGGCCGGAGCCACAGGAATCGGGTCTTGAAACACATTGATGCCGTATTGCTGACAGACTTGAATAATGTTGGGAAAGCGATGCTGCACTTTTTCCGGCGCGATCGATCGGAGATCTAACCAAACATTGGCACTGGTGGGGTCTGCTTCTGTGGCTTGCAGGTGGCGAAAGATGGCACGACTGACCACATCCCGAGGGGCTAACTCTCCGGCGGGATGGTAATCAAAGGCAAAACGTCGTCCGGTTTTATCAATTAAATGCGCACCTTCTCCCCGAACCGCTTCACTGATTAAAAATCTGGGCGCACCGGGTTGAGTTAACGCCGTGGGATGAAATTGCACAAATTCCAAATCCCGCAACACAGCTCCGGCCCGATGGGCGATCGCCACTCCATCTCCGGTACTCACGCTGGGATTCGTGGTTTGGGCAAAGACCTGACCGCCCCCACCGGTAGCCAGCACAACTGCCCCCGCTGCCAGCCAAAAAATCTGCTGCTGGTATAAAAGTTTGACCCCCTGACATTGTCCCTGCTCCAGCCAAACATCCAGCACCAAAGCTGGGGAAAGTACCTGAATATTATCTCGCCCCAGGACATGGTGGGTGAGGGTGCTAACAACGGCTCGTCCAGTGGTGTCGGCAGCATGGAGCACTCGACGGCGAGAATGGGCTGCTTCCAGGGTCAACGCCAGGTTGACACCCTCACGATCGAAGGCCACCCCTAAATCCACGAGGGATTGAATACAGTGGGGCGCTTCTTCCACCAAAAACTGAACGGCATCGTAGTCACAGAGTCCAGCCCCGGCTTTTAACGTATCAGCAATGTGCAGCGCACTGGAATCTTCTGGATCAACGACGGCGGCGATGCCACCCTGAGCCCAATCACTCGCCGATCGTGACAGTTTATCTTTGCTAATCAGTCCCACGCGCAGATGACTGGGTAGACAGAGAGCACTGTAGAGACCAGCGGCTCCGGCACCTACCACTAATACATCAAAATTCCAAGATCCATCCAATCCTAGAGGCAGATCCAAAGTCTCTCCCCAGGTTGAGACCGCCGAGGTCGAGACTGCATACTCAGAGGAATTCAAGCCGCGATCGCCCAATTCTCAATTCTCCATCAATGGTATGGCAAGACGGTTGGAATAAAAAAATGCTCCCTGGTCCTGGCAAATCAACTGCAAGAGCAGAGAGCATCTTATCCATTGGATGGGGGATTAACGATACACGCCGTTATTGATGCGATCGCCGCCTTCCACCAATGCTTCTTCAACATCAGTCACAGTAAACTTATCCAAATTGCTTTGCAGGATCCCTTTCTGCTGTTCCGTCAAACCGGGGATTTGCAGAACCTCTTGAACATTGCCATAGGGAGCATTTTTAACAATCAAACCCGCCAAAGTTGGATACAACCCTGGCAATTCCCGGAAATATCGAACGTTGGTATTGTTCAAATCCAGCTTTTTACCGAAGGCAGTTGCCATTTTATCTGCAACTTTATTACGCAAAGCTTCAGACTCGACCTCTGCCACGAGAAAACTGGTTGAACGAAGAGAACTCCCCAGATCGGTCAAATTAACTGCCAGAGCGCTTTGCATGTTGCCAAACCAGCCGAGTAGACCGACCATCAGGCTGAGAACTGACAGCCATCGAACCAAACGCTTCATGAATTTATCCCTCCCACTCGAAGATTGAGCAGATGTATATGACACAGCTATATATATTAGAGACTATCACTGATTGGGGATGGGGAACAGGGGCTAGTGGATTCAGAACAGACAGATTTTCTGGCAAGGATTTTTCTTGCAACGGTGAAGTTATAGGCAAGCCAGCAATTCTTCCAATTGGGCAAATGAACAACTATAGGTGGCAGTGGGTTGGTCATAGCCCTTGAGCTGAACCGTTTTGTGCTGCAGCAGTGAGAGGAGTTGAGGATTGAGGGTGGCTTTTTCCTGCAAGAGCGGAGAGAGGTAACGATAGGTTGATTCCCCAAAGGCAACATCCTGGTGCAGCTCTTTGGTGCTGGATTCCAGACGAAAGGCGGCATTGACGGTATCCCCAAGGGCGGTGTAGTCGGGGCGATCGCCACTGCCGGTGTTGCCCACCATGGCTTGCCCCGTATTAATACCAGCCCCAATGCGTAGCGGAAAGGGAACCGGGAAACGACGGGAGAGTTCATTCGTCATCCGGTGCAGTTGATCGACCGAGCGGAACACTGCAGCCATTTCCCCCACAGGCACATCCTCGGTGCCATGAATCCAAACCGCCATGACCGCATCGCCAATATACTTATCCACCCAACTGCCCTGATCTCGAATGATCTCGCCTGCTTGCCGAAACCAGGTTCCAATCATCTCAGAGAGAATTTTTTCATCCAGTTGGCGGGTCAGTTTGGTGTAGTCGCGAATATCAATGACCAGGACTGAAATCAAACGGCGGACGTGCAGGGTGGCAGTGGCGGTCAGATCCCGCTGGGCAAAATCATGGGCATCGATCGGGATCGCCGGACAGTAATACTCTAATTCGGTTTGACCAAAGGTGAGCCGATCGCCATTCCGCAACGGCACAGGGACGCTCACCCGTCGCCCATTGACAAAGGAGCCATTTCGACTGCCGAGATCAATCAAATACATCTCCCCATTTTCCATACTCTGGAGCATGGCGTGGTTTCGAGAAATCCAGCGATCGATAAGTACTAATGTATTATCATCACTGCGGCCAACAGTCCAACAGGTGATTCCAGCAAGCGACAGTCGCTTGCTACCAGAATCGGTACGCAACAATAGATGGGGGGTTGGTTGTGAAGTCACCACAGATCTCTGCACAAAGACGAGAGGCATGAACGGGATGGAGAGTTCGGCAAGGCATGGAGACCATGCAAAGCATTTAAGCTAATAAGGCAGCAACCCAGAATAATCCATCTACTAGAATTGTACTCAAGACTGCTCCGCTAAAAGCACGCCAATGCAGGCTAGGATGACGAAATCCCCACAATCCTATGATTAGCAAAAAGCTACCGCAGATGCCAACCCATAACCATCCCCAGGGGGTGTTCATCTGGGCGATCGCCGTTCGGAAGATAGATTCTGTTTGTTCCGGTGTGGCTTGCATCAGGTCGCGCCAAGCAGGCATTAAATCCACTGCATAAAAGTAAAGATCTGTAACGGCTGTCCCCAACAGAGAGCCAAGGTAAAAAAACTGACCCACCTTGCACCAGTTGCGCTGGATTCCCACCAAGGCAATCGGCAACGCGATCGCTTCAATGGGCAAATGCCATAGAGGTTCCCACCGCAACCAGCCCCAATAGAGCGATCCCGCTAGCCAGGTCCAGGTAAATCCGGTCAGGAGACTTCCCCAGTTCCGGGTGTTGGGCTGCTGCGCCAGATAGAGACTGAGCCAAGCCCAGACGATTGTGCCAACCAGACTGACCCCTGGTAAATCCCGAACGAGGGGTGCTTGAAAGAACACAGGTACTGAAATGAGAAAAATAGCTGCCGCAAAAACGGTAGTTAACGAAGCGTCGCGCCAGGGGAAACCCACTACATCACGCACGCTTGTAGGAGGAAGCGCTTCACGGGAAGTCACAGCGTAATCGGTTTCAGTCGGGTAAGAAATCAAGGGGGTTTCTTAAAACTCGTTCATTAAATTTACTTTCCTTAACGTAGCATAAGGGTCGTTGCTAGGCGAGGGGCTGGGCAATTTTTTGGGAAATGGGGGGTAGAGACGTTCCGCCGGAACGTCTGTACGATGGGCATAGGAAGATGGTCAATGGGGAAATAGGAAGTGAGGGAGAATAGATGGAGCTGTCCGGAAAAACGAGATGCCCTGGGTAAAGCATGATGGGAACTCGGGATGCCAGGTCAGTGCGGGATGCCAGGTCGGCGATCGCGGTGGCTCCCTAAAATTCCAAACAGTTAAGTTCAGCGTTTGTGCAGTGAGGAAGAGCATTGATGATCGGGATAACGGAAAGTGGGATGCAGGGGATGCTACTGGCAGAGGTGGCGCAGGCGGCAGCGAGTGGAAATTTGCTGTGGCAGATCCTGCAGGGGATTGTGCTGGGCTTGGTGCAGGGAATTACGGAATTTCTGCCGATTAGTAGTACGGCGCACTTAATTATTTTTCGGGATTTGCTGGGGTGGCGGGCCCTTTGGAGTAAGGCAGCCGTGGATGCAATCCAGTTTGGCAGCGTGGTGGCGGTGCTGCTGTATTTTTGGCAAGACCTGAAGATGATTGTGACAGGGGCTTGGCAAGCCTATCAGCAGAAGAATTGGCAGCGAGAGGAGTGGAAGATTTTCGTCGGCATTGCGATCGGAGCGTTTCCGGCTTTATTGGGCGGTCTGGTGCTGAAAGTGCTGGACATTGAACTGGAGAGTCCTTTGATGATTGCCATCATGTCCTTGGTCATGTCGTTGCTGATGGGACTGGCGGAGACGATCGGTTCTCGCAAACGACGGTTTAGTCAACTTCAAATTAAAGATGGCATTCTGGTGGGGCTGGGTCAAATGATTGCACTCTTACCTGGTGCATCTCGTTCTGGATCCACTTTAACGACGGGTTTATTTTTGGGTTTAGATCGGCAAACGGCGGCGAGATTTTCGTTCTTACTGGGGTTTCCTACGCTGGCGATCGCGACCTTAGTGCAGGCGAAGGATGTGTTAGAAGTGTCTCATATGGCATTGCCACTGCTGGTGGGGATGATTTCAACCTTTATTTTTTCCTACCTGTCGATCGCATGGCTGCTTAAGTTTCTCCAGCGCAATAGTAATTGGGTGTTTGTCTGGTACCGTTTAGCCTTTGCAGCGTTCTTGTTCATTGCAATTTTCACTAAAGCAAACTGGTTACCCACTGGTATAGAGTGACGAACCACTAGAACCCTGTGATCCGCTCTATTGGATACCCTGCCAAAACTGACGGGCTGCTTCCACCGTAGAGGTCTCCACCTGCCGAACACAACCCGTCAACAGGTCAAAATCTAGCTCGGCAAGGGCTGGAATCTCGCTGTGGCCCACCCGTTCATAGCCCTGAGGGCAGAGATGATAAGCCTGGAGCAAGCCATCCTCCCAGAACCACACTTCTGGAATTTCTAAAACTTGGTATTGCTGCAGCTTCTGAAGATTGCCACTGCTGACAATGACCTCGATCGCTAAATCGGGAATCGGTTTAACCGCTCCGATACAGTAGGATTCATCCGCTTGCAGAGAAACAAGTCCCTCTCTTTCCTGGGTCATGGATCCTGTGGGCTGATATTCAATCCCCTTTGCCAGAAAAAATAATTCGAGCAGGTGTCCCAGAATTGATTTGAAAAGCTCATGTTCTTTTCCAGGCATGAAGATTTCTACGATCCCGGCATAGTAGGATAGGCGCAACCCACTAGAGTTTTCTAGCCCCTTTTGAATCAGCTTAAAATCGACCCAAGTCAAACCCTGTTGAATAATTTGTCGATCGATCGCCGTTTTCTGCACTAATTGCGGCATTCTGTTCCCCCTCAGGAGTCTAAAAGCATTTGGCGAAAGGCTCGGAAGGCAGCCCCAGCATCCGTCTCTGCCATCAGCACGTAGCGGCTGAACTGCTCTAGGTCTAAGTTCGCTAAACCAGGAAGCCGACTGCGATCGCACTGCAGATATTCGTCGCCCATCAAATGGTAAACTCGCAGCAAGCCATCTTCCCAGAACCACACTTCCGGAATTTCCAAGGCACGATAGCGCAGAAGCTTTTGAAGACTGCCACTGGTAAAAACAACTTCGATCGCCAGATCCGGTAGCGCTTTGGGTGTGCCGATGCAGTAGGATTCATCTGCTTGGGTGGAAACCAACCCTTCTTTTTCCTGGGTCATCGATCGCGTTGGCTGGAAGAAAATTCCTTGCTCCGTCAAAAAAGTCATGATTAGGTAGCCAATGATGCTGACAAACTGCTCGTGTTCTTTTCCGGGCATGAGGATTTCCAACTGACCTTCAAAGTAGGATAAGCGCAGTCCTGACGAGCGTTCCAGCCCCTTTTGAATCAGCTTAAAGTCTGCCCAGGTCAGCCCGGACTGAAAAATTTGTTGATCAGGCGTGGGGTTCAGAAGCGCTAACATGCTCTGTAATCGCGAGGGAGGGACGGAATGGGGGAAACGGTATTGTGGCGTTGAGATTTGCGATCATTATGGCATGGGAACCAGCAGATGCGGTAGAGTCAAACAGGAGTTGTTGGATGCTGCCAATTTTCCATTGCAGATGACTGTTGCGGATGACTGTATGAGTAACCTTGCTGTACGCCCTGCTAAAATTACCCGTGTCTTGCCAGATTCGATCGCTGCGGAGATTGGCTTTGAAGTGGGAGATGCGATCGTGGCGGTGAATGGACAGAAACCGCGTGATTTGATTGATTACCAGTTTTTCTGCGCAGATGAATTTTTGGAATTGCAAGTCTTGGATCGGCAGGGGCGATCGCACCAGGTGGAAATTGAAAAAGACTACGATGAAGATCTGGGGCTGGAATTTGAAACGGCATTGTTTGACAATTTGATTCAATGCAATAACCACTGTCCATTTTGTTTTATTGATCAGCAACCACCGGGCAAACGAGAAAGTTTATATTACAAAGATGATGACTATCGCCTCAGTTTCCTCTACGGCAGTTACCTCACGTTAACCAATCTGACCCAGCGAGAATGGGATCGCATTGAAGCGATGCGGTTATCACCGTTGTATGTCTCGGTTCATGCGACGGAAGCAGCGGTGCGCAATCGGTTGCTCAAAAATCCTCGGGCAGAGCTGATTCTAGATCATTTACAATGGTTTCAGGAACGGCAATTACAAGTTCATGCGCAAGTAGTGCTCTGTCCCGGTATTAACGATGGTGAGCATTTAACCACAACGTTAATGGATTTATCAAAATTTCACCAAGGCGATTTCCCAGCAGTTACGTCAGTTGCCGTGGTACCTGTGGGCTTGACTAAGTTTCGTCCAACGGAAGATGAATTGATTCCAGTTACCCCAGAGAAAGCTAGAGAAGTAATTTCTCAAGTTCAAAAGTTACAGCAACAATTTCAACAGCAATTCCAATCAACGTTTGCTTGGTTGGCAGATGAATGGTTTTTGATTGCTGGGGCACCGATTCCCCCCGAGGCGCACTATGAAGACTATCCCCAAATTGGCAATGGGGTGGGTTCCATTCGGCTATTTCTCAAGCAGTTCCATCAGCAGGCAAAGCGGCTCCCCAAAAGCATTCCCAACGATCGCACCTATACTTGGGTTGTGGGTAATGCAGTGGAATTGGCATTTCAGGAAATTTGCGATCGCCTCAATCAAATCAAAGGTTTAACTGTGCGGATGGTGGCGCTGCATAGCCACTATTGGGGACAAACGATGACGGTGACGGGGTTGCTGACGGGACAAGATATTCTCACTGCCCTCCAAGGTAAAGATCTCGGTGATGGTATTTTGCTACCCTCCCTAATGCTAAAGCATGATTCCACCCTGTTCCTAGATGATCTAACCGTGGAAGCGATCGCCCAGGAATTAGGCACCAAAATCTGGATTGTGGATGGGATTGAAGGTTTGATTCAAGTTTGTCAACCTGAAGCCTTGCCTGCTGCGGTTGGTGCTTAGAGCACTTCATGTTTGGCTGAAATCGCTGAGTGGAGAGGGGGGGAGGGGGTGTTAGTTTGATCCGATGAACCCGTTATTACCCTGCAAGGTGAGGTCGGTGATCCGGACAATCGATCGCTGCTTCGGTGAGGGCACGGTGGGGATGGACGGGACATTTGAGGTTGTAGTCCCCAGTGAAATACAGACAGTTGCTACAGGGAATTTGATGCAGCCGTTGAATCTGTTGACTACC
>JAYKGX010000409.1:0-7941 GCA_035285565.1 Synechococcales cyanobacterium | reverse complement strand
TTACTGGCAAGGCCAGGGCTATCCCTTTGGAACCGATATTCATATTTCTGAAATCTACCAGCTCCTGGATGATTTACCCGGTGTTGACTATGTAGAAGCTGTCAAACTCACTGACTTTGAAGAAAAGCGACAAAAGTTCAATGACCAGAATCAACTCATTGGGTTGCTTGTCGAGGAACATGAATTGGTAGAGGTAACCGTCGATCATATTTCAACTCTGCAACGGTTTGGAGGCAAATGGAAACAAAACAACTGAGCCGCTATCAAGACTATTTACCCGCCTACCTGCAAAGCGATCCATTTCTGAGTCGGTTTTTGCTGGCATTTGAGAAGGTGCTCAGCGGCTTTCCTGAAGTGGAAGCTGCCGATTTTCAGCCTCAGCTTTTGTCGGCATCAGATCCGAATTGCGTCGGCCTAGAAACGGTTATTTCGCATATCCACGCCTATTTAGACCCTCAACAAACTCCCTCTGAATTTTTGCCCTGGTTGGCGGGGTGGGTAGCGCTCAGTTTGCGAGAGGATTGGGATGAGAAGGTTAAGCGTAAGTTTATTAGCCAGATGGTGCCGCTTTACCAGATCCGGGGAACCGTTCCGGGACTTAAAAAAATGCTGCAAATTTATCTGGAAAACTCGGGCTTGAGCTATCCCGAACGAACAATTTCTGTCTTTGAATTTGACGATCGCCCCCACTACTTTCAGGTTCAGCTAGCCTTACCCAGCAACCAGGTCATTCAGCCAGAACGGTACTGGCGGGAGTGCCGCGCCGCCAAAGCCATCATCGATCAGGAGAAGCCCGCCCACACATTCTACGCTCTGAGAATTCTGACGCTGACGATGCAGCTCACCCAGGCGTGGGGAAGCTGTTTTCCCTTTCTCATATTTGATGGCCTACCCCAGCAAAAGGGAGTGATCGAAGCGAGTATTCAACTGAGCCACGCTGATCCCCGCCCTCACCCTGATGCAGAAGATCCCCCAACAGTGCCGCTGGAGCAGCAAGTTCTCATTCGAATTCAGGGAAGAACGGCTACCCTTGAACCTGCGGGCAGCCAGTTAGGCCCCACGGTTCGTCAATCGATTGCCTACGAAAAGTGGCTGACAAATCCGGATGGCTTTTTCGTGGCTCTGGCAAATTTGAGCGATCGCCACCTGACTGGAACGCTAACCGTTAAGTTCGACTTCAATCTCAATCAGCAACGATTTTCGCTACTGCTGTTTGAATCTGCCTTTAGCCTGGAACCAAATTTAAGAATTTATCGTCCGCTCCATTTGCTGGAGCAAATGACAGGCAATACTCACCTGGATGCAAACCCCGCACAAACCCTCCGGCTTTGCCCAGAGCCGCCCTTGAGTATCTACCATCCCCTTATCCAGCCCATTGATGGAAATGCACGATTGGGCGATCGGCGAGGCCGGACTCTGCGGCTAGTACAGGATACGCGGTTAAGAATTTACCTGCGTCGGCCTCGACTTGACCGCATGGACGGCGGTACCCGCTTGGGGCCTGCGGTTGGACATACCATGCAGTTGCCCAGAAATCCTGAAAGCCCCCCCCTCAAGGTTTACCAAAGTCAGGCAGAATACAGAGCGGGCAATACGCATCTTGGCTATGAAGTGGGGCAGACCATGCGCTTGATTCCAAATTCGCAATGGCTTGAGCGGGTTTACCCATTCAAACTATTTGACCCTGCCAGCATACAAAGGATAGGAGTTGCAGCACTGATTGAACCTGACATTGATGATCCCGATGAGCTGAACAAAGTCATGCGGTTACTAATGCCAAGAATGCAATCCTGTACTTCAGAACACATGCCGTTTACCCCCAATCTAGAGTTTTTGCCCCACGGCATCCTGGCCACCTATTCCATGACCCATCAGCAATTTAAAGACAATCCCAGGGGCTTTTATGTTGTGTTAACGAATGTGAGCGATCGCCCCGTTACTGGAAAAATCACCCTCAATTTCAGCTTGAACCTTAACCAAAGTCCCCTTGTGCTCACCATACTTGAGGAAAGGTTTAGTTTAAGCCCCAGGGAAAATGTACTGGAAGTTTGCCACAGCAATCAGAGTGGAAAGATGGCTGGAAATACGATTATTGGCCGGGTTACTCCCTATATGCTGAAAAATGCCGTTCAGCAGGAGGTTTGGATTGATTAACCCGATCATCTTGAAGTTAAACAGGTAGCAAATTGCACCCCTATGGCTGACTTTATCCTTACAACGGGCGATCTGGCAATTTTCAACCCTATGTTTGGGCAGGCGATTGTAACCGTCATGCCTGGTAATTTAACCGGATCTGGCAAAGGCATGATTAACAAAAAGCCAATTTGTGTTGATGGAGATGAAAAAACCGTTATTGTTCCGGGTTGCCCCTATATAACGCCAACCTACAGCATTCCTGGGGTGGGAATTTTGGCGATCGCCTCCCTGGCTGCTAACCAAAAAGCCCAAAAGACCAAATCTAATCACAAACCCGTTCTATTGAAAGGGGGAAACTTTAACGCGAAGTTTCAAGTTTTAGTCCCAGCTCAGCAACCCACTCCGGCGGGTCCCATTCCCGATGCAACGCCCCAATACTCAGGTAATGGCACATTTGTAACTACAAACGTCAGGGTGAAAGGAACGTAAACCCTGAAAGCATATTTGAAATTTGCTACTCAAGGCCAGACTTTCTAACCTTCGTTTTTCAATGCAGTTCTACTTACAGTTTCTATTGAAGTAAAGAGAGAGGAATCGAAAATGGTGGATCATTTACGGCTCGGTCAGCGTAACCATCAAAATAAGCCTCAAACACAGCCGGTAAAGCCTGAGGTTCAACAGCAACCAGATCCTACTCAGCATCACTCTTCTCACCCCATTGAAGACCTGCAGGAGGAAGTAGGTAATCACGCCCTTGGCCAACTCCTTGAACTCCAGCATGGTGAATCCCTTCCTCTACAATCTCCCCCTTTGCTTCAGCGTCAAGCTCTGTTTCGGGGCCTATCCCAGGAATTGGCAAGTGAACAGCAAGCCGCTTCTGCCCCAAGTTTTATCCCGAATTCTGGACAGCATTTGATTCAAGCCAAGCTCACCGTTAATCAACCGGGGGATCAATACGAGCAGGAAGCCGATCGCGTGGCGGCCCAGGTTGTTCAACAAATTCACGCCTCTACCACTTCTACCCCAATCCAACCAAAGACCGTTCAGAACCAGGAATTGATGCGTAAGTCAGAATCTGACGCTGAGGAACAACCCACTCAAACCGAGGTAGAAGCGTCAATTCAGGCAGCAAGGGGGCAGGGGCAGGCTATCCCTGATCACTTCCGGCAACCTTTGGAACAGGCATTTCAATCTGACTTTAGCAACGTTCGTATTCACACGGATGAGCAGGCCAGCCAACTGAACCAGGCATTACAGGCGAAAGCCTTTACTACGGGGCGTGATATCTTCTTCCGTCAAGGTGAATACAATCCCAACAGCCAGCAGGGGCAGGAGTTAATTGCCCACGAATTAACCCACGTCATTCAACAAAACCAAGCCCCTTCGCACGTCGATAACAGCATTCAAAGAGCTGAAGCAGAGGAAAGAGAGCTAACCTTTGCGGAGAAACGAGCGCTACTGGAGAAGCATATGGCAGCCAGGGCGCAACAGCAGCAGCTCATCAGTGAGAATAAGCAAGGGCAGGGAATGGCTGAAGAGCTGGTGAGGCAAGATCGATCAGATGCTTTTGGTGCAACCGATCCAGCCCAAGAAGACCGGGCAAAGATTTCCGATGCTTTACGGCGATTGGTAGAATTCAGCAAGTATGACGATTCAGCTTCTATCAGCGTTCTAGCAAGTGCTGAGGAAGGTGGGCTGACCGATGAGCAAAAGTGGAATTTGATCAAAGTTAATAGTGACTTCATGCAGTACATCAAAAAAGGAATGACCATTAATAAAATCATCCCAGATTCCACCGTCGAACATATTATCAAGCATTTGCATATGTTCAAGGATAGAAATGATGGGCAATTTAAGGACAGTATCAGAGGATCGGTTGCCCATAAGATGAACTATGATCAGGGCTTAACAGGTGCCCAATCTGTTAGTAACTTTGGCTTAGACTACGGGGGGTATTCTGATATTATTGACAAGGAGGGTAAACTAGTCGAAAAAGATAAGCTCTATCCCCATTCATCCTACGTTAAGAAAACTGGAACTGACGCGTCTGGCAAAGAAGAACTGGAAGCGGTTCAAAATGTTTTCTATGTGCAATTCCAACTTCCCGAAGTCAACCTACCAAAGGTTAAAGTGCCGATTCACACAAACATCATCGATTTTGCGGCCAGCCAGCGAAAAAAGATTGTTCAAGTTCTAAATGACCAAACTTCTCTACAATTGATGGCGGCTTCAGAAGGTGCCAAAGATGCCAAGGAAATGGGTGAGTCGCTGAAGAAAAAGCAGGAGATTCTGGATCGATTTTTAGCAATAGCAGAGATGCCTGAAGGGATGTGCGTTTCCAGAAAATCTTCTGGTCAAAAAAATGAAGATGATCCCCTGACGAATTTAGGGATGACGAAACCCGGAGTCAGGCTAAAAAATAAATTTGGCACGATCAACCAGGAATACTACTTGACAGAACCTGTGCAGATACCACCTGGAGCAGGGCTTTGGCTGAAGGATGAAACGGGCAAGGACCAACAGGTGGGTCGGCTAATCGAAGAAGCCAAAGACATGGGGAATGGCAATCAGGAAGTACAGTTGAAGTGGTCGTTGTCAGAAGCAGACATTGAGTTAATTAACCAAGCCATAAAAGACAATGAAACCTTCAGGCAAGCTGGATCGCAGAAGTAATGGTGGTTTCAAATTGAATGGATGAACTGCTGCTGTTGCTACAAAAACTCGATCGTCTGCTGGAAGGTGCGATCGCCAAGGCTGAATTTGCCTATGGGGCTGGGGCTGCAACTAACCCCTATCAGGGGTTGCAGATTAATTCTGATGAAGTCGCCCGACTACTTGATCAACAGCCCGGAATGCCGATCCTTGGATCCAGGGCAGCCGTTCAGGAGTTCTCCCTTGATCAAATAGGACATGCCTCTCACCTATCCTGGCTTTCAAAAACCTTTCAGCTATCCGACTTTGATCTGGCAGTGGTGATGATTGCGATCGCCCCTGAACTCGATCGCCGTTATGAGCGGCTTTACGCTTACCTGCAGGATGATGTGCGCTGCAAGCGACCGACCGTTGATCTCAGCCTTAATTTACTGTGTTCCTCAGCGATGGAAAAATTGATACGGCAGGCTTGTTTCACTGGAGAAGCACCGCTGATCCACCATGGCTTGCTGGAAATGATTCCTGACCCAAATCAGCCTGCGCCATCTCTGCTGGCGCACATCATTAAACTCAACCCTCAAGTCACGCGGCTGTTACTGGGCGATCGCGCACTGGATCAGCGGCTTGTTTCCTGCTGTCGATTGGTTACGCCTCAGATTCACCTGGATGACTTACCATTGGGGATCGAAGTGAAGCGATCGCTACCAGCTTTAGTGAAAGCAGATTGGCACGCCAGTCAATCGTTAACCCTTTACTTTCATGGTGCAGATCAATCGGGTAAACGTCATGTTGCTGAGGCACTTGCCCACACCTTGCAGGTATCTTTGCTGGTTGTGGATCTGGCAGTCATGCTTGAGGCGCAAGCACAATTTCGCACTACACTCAAACTATTGCTTCGTGAAGCGTTATTTCAACACGCATTGCTTTATATCGATAACTTAGAAAGATTGCAAACTTCAGAAACCACAAAGCTCTACCAATTCCTACTGGATCAGGTCGTCAATCACCCCCAGGTCATCATCTTAAGTGGAACTCAGTCGGTGATCGGAACAACCTCTCATATCCAAGGAATTCTCACAATCCCCTTTCCCATGCCGGGTTTTGAGCAACGCCAATTCTACTGGAGCTACTACTTACAAACCCAGGGAATTTGTCTCGATTCTCAGGATTTAGATCGGTTGAGCGATCGCTTTCAGCTCACCTCTGAACAGATTGCTAATGCCGTTTTCACTACCAAGAATGAGATCCGCTACCGGGAAAGCGGCTCTACAAATCACACAACTTCGTTTCCCTCCCAGGGGCAAATTAAACTCAGCGATCTATTTGCAGCGGCAAGGGAAGTGTCAGGACATTCTATAGCGGTTCTGGCGCAGCGAATTCAGCCGAAGTATGGTTGGGAGGATATTGTTTTGCCAGCCTTCCAAAAGACCCAAGTGCGAGAGATTTGTGATCAGGTAAAGTTCCACCATTTGGTTTGGGAAAAATGGGGGTTTGAACGGCAGCGATCGCTAGGCAAAGGCTTAAATGCTCTGTTTACTGGCTCTCCTGGGACAGGTAAGACAATGGCAGCGGAGGTCATTGCTCAGGAACTTCAGCTTGATCTGTACAAAATTGATTTATCTCAAATTGTTAGTAAATACATTGGTGAAACGGAAAAGAATTTGAATCGGATTTTTGCGGCAGCAGCTAACGCCAATGCAATTCTTCTCTTTGATGAAGCAGATGCTTTGTTTGGTAAACGAAGCGAGGTGAAAGATGCCCATGATCGCTATGCCAATTTAGAAATTAGTTATCTGCTGCAAAAGATGGAAGAGTACGAAGGCTTGGCAATTCTAACAACAAATCTCCGCTCTAACATAGATGATGCTTTTGTCCGACGGCTACGATTTATTATTGAATTTCCGTTTCCTGCTGAAAAGCAGCGATACCAGATTTGGCAGAATATTTTTCCAAAACTCGCCCCCTGTAGCCCTGATCTTGATCTAAGTTTTCTTGCTCATCAATTTGAGCTAACGGGAGCCAATATTCGTAATATTGCTTTGACCGCTGCTTTTCTCGCTGCCGCTGGTGATAGCCAGATTGAAATGGCCCATATCATGCAGGCGGTGCGTCGCGAGTACCAGAAAATGGGAAAAATTCTCAAGGACAACTAAATCCGCCCTTTCACAGTTGCCTCAACCCAAGCTATAGTGAGGGCGATCGCACTGCTTTTAAGCGTCAATCTCAATGTTTTCATAGAGAGCAATGATTTCGATTTGAGTTTCAAACGCACTCAAGGACAGCGTAACGTTTGGATCATCATATTCTGATAGCAGCCATTGATTAGCAGCAGTTTTGACGTAGTGTTCTACATGAATACTGTATTGGTCAATGAGGAGATACTCGCGGAAGCTTTCAACGGTGCGGTAAGCAGAAAACTTTTCGCCGTGATCGTAATCTTGGGTGGATTTGGACAACACTTCAGCAATAAAGCAGGGATTGGTCACGGTGTCGGTACGCCCGGTTTGAAGCTGTAAGGGCTTTTCGACAACCATCAGATCGGGATAGGTGTAAAGATTGCGATCGGGAATCCACAACCGTTGATCGGCTCCAAAAATCCGGTAGGGCTTACCTCGCAAAGCAGATTTGAGCAGGGTTGCAAGATTAATTGCTATTTCGTTGTGGTCAGGTGTGCCTCCTGTTGTGAGTCGAATTTCTCCGTTTACATATTCATGGCGTTCCTCCGAAGCCGTTTCAAATTCCAGGTATTCTTCACGGGTATAGGTACTTTGCCCAAGTGCCTGTGTCATGGTGTTTTCAACCTCCCTTGTGCTCAACGGTATCTGGCATTTGCTGAATGATTTCCATCGTACGAACGCTGACGGTGCAGTGCGATCGCTGATCTCGTAGGTTGGGTTAGCGACAGCGTAACCCAACGAAGCATTTCTTAATGTTGGGTTTTACTTCGTGCAACCCAACCTACAGCGAGGGCGATCGCACTCATAAATAACCTCTCGGCGGTCGGAGTGCATGGGGGTTGTTATACATCGATCTCAAGAAATTTTCTAATTGTATCTGCAAACTCGCTTATCAATTGGAGGTCGGGATTTCGGTATAGCAAAAAAATATCTTTTGAAATTTCTGGAGCCATTTCGTTCCCTAGCCTCAGAGAAA
>JAYKGX010000408.1:0-14891 GCA_035285565.1 Synechococcales cyanobacterium | reverse complement strand
TGCCCGAGAAAAAGTGTATGCCTCATTCCGGAGTATTGAAACGGCTGCCACCGCAATTTCGCAAGCGAATCACCCCCTCATTCTCGTGGGGAATGGCGCAATTCGGGCCAGAGCCAGTGCCATGGTGACGCATTTTGCCGAACAGCTAGAAATTCCAGTGGCGAATACGTTTATGGGCAAGGGTGTGATTCCCTATAATCATCCACTCGCCTTATGGTCCGTGGGTCTACAGCAGCGTGATTTTATTACCTGCGGCTTTGAACGAGCAGATCTGGTAATTTGTATTGGGTATGATCTCGTAGAATATTCCCCAAAAAAGTGGAATCCTCACAATCAGATTCCTATCATTCACATTGACGTAACTCCGGCTGAAATTGATAGCAGTTATATTCCGATCGCGGAAGTAGTTGGTGATATTGCTGACGCCCTAGATGAGATCTTAAAACGCTGCGATCGCACGGGCAAAGCTAAGCCCTACGGTGTTGAATTGCGCGATGGTATTATTGCTGATTACATGCAATATTCCCAAGACTACAGTTTTCCGGTTAAACCGCAGAAGATAATTTACGATCTTCGCCAGGTCATGAATCCAGATGATATTGTCATTTCCGATGTGGGGGCCCACAAAATGTGGATAGCACGTCATTACCATTGTGAAATGCCTAACACTTGCATTATCTCTAACGGTTTTGCTGCCATGGGAATTGCAATTCCAGGGGCGATCGCCGCTAAATTAGTTGCACCTGATCGCAATGTAATTGCCGTAACAGGAGATGGGGGATTCATGATGAATTTTCAGGAGTTGGAAACCGCCTTGCGAGTCGGTACCCCATTTGTGACTTTAATTTTTAATGATGGTGGCTATGGCTTAATCGAATGGAAACAGCAGAACCAATTTGGAACTTCAGCCTTTGTCAAATTTAGCAATCCTGATTTTGTCAAGCTGGCAGAAAGTATGGGACTGAAAGGCTATCGCGTCGAAACTGCGCACCAACTGGTTCCCATCTTGCAGGAAGCCCTGACCCAGAAGGTGCCTGTAATCATCGATTGCCCTGTAGATTACAAGGAAAATTTACGCTTTACCCAACGAGCCGGGGAACTGACCTGCAATATTTAAGCAGGCTTCAGAGGCAAGGCTCCCTGCCCCTCGCTCCCCCTCAGCTCCTCCAGCCAGCTCAGGTGCCCCACCGCAGGAAAACCCCACCACGCTCTACCTCTGCCTCTGTGCCATAATGGCTCACCGTCACCGATCGCAACCCCTCTAACCAGGAGCCTGCCACTAATTCCACAAAGCGGAAACCCGGTACCTGTGCTGCCAGCAGGGGTTGAGCAGTTTTCCAGTCTAGGTAGAGATAGCCATGATTATTGGGTTGCAAGGGGGCGATCGCCGCTTTGAACGCCTTAGACTGATCAATTCTCATGTTGGTTTGAGCCAGAACCTGATCCAAAGTTTCTAGCGAACTGGCAAAAATTTCATAGGAACCTACCGTCGTATGGGCCCCAATCGCTTGAGCCTGTAACGCATCAGCGGATTTGCCCTGGGTTGCCAGTTTGGTCCAGGCAGTGACAGTTTGTTGACGTAATTGCACCATACCCAAGGTTAGCCCCTGCTGTTTCGCCAGCCCATCGAGCTGATCGATATGGGTTTGAATATTGGCATGGCGGCTACGATCGACAATGAAGACCCAATCCTGGTGCTGGGTGGACAAGGCATTCTCTTGGGATCGCAGGTTCGATTTTGCACTCCGCTGATGAGACGGGTTCGATGCTGAACCCCCTGATTGGGGCAACAGCGCCACGGCATATTCCCCATCCACCCAGTTGAAAATTTCTTTTGCGAGATTGACTTGGGCGCGATCGCTCCACTGTTGGATCGCTTTGTCAACAAGTTGAGTGACTTTACCATAGCCTTTCACCGTCTGCCGTAGTTGATCCGACACTTGATCAAGGTGGATCCCAGCCGCAACAATGGTACTATTGGCCGGAATATAGTGCAGCGCTTCCACTGGATGACTGAGAGGTGGTTCCGCCGAAGTGCCGATGGGTTCGGGTGGGATCAGCGCTGTCTCTGCCACTAGCCCTTGCCGATCAGCTCCTAAACCGATCGCGGCTGCCTGGTAAGTTACAGCCGGCTTCTGTCCCAAATCCAACAGTTGGGCTTGAATGCTAGCATCTCCAGCCAGCTTGGCTAACTGGGGCAAATTGCTATAAATCAGACCGAGTCGAGGTTGGGTTAACCCGGCAATCGCCTGCTGATAGGTCGCCGAACTACTAAGATTCAAATCCACTGCTTGCACATTGCTGATGGAATTCTTGAGTACCTTGGGACTATTAGCAAACAAGACATAGCGATCACCCACCACTGCACTCGCTAACGTCATGGGGGCAATACTCGGTTGAGGCGTTGCCTGTTGTATCTTGCCGTAGATGAGTTGCGTTCCTTTGTACTGTTCTAAGATTAAATTCTGGGGAGAAACGGCTCGCTTTTGCCAAAACAATTGTAAAAATTCCCGCGATCGCTGAGCATCCTGGGTAGTCAGCACCATCAAATAGCCTGGTTGTGCTCCTGTCGTTTGATCGCGATCGAGATCTAAGTTGGTGACCGCTAGGGTCAGTTCCTCTCCTAACCAAGGTTTGATCTGGTGCTCATAATCAATGCCTGCCAGCAAACCTTGTCGCAGTTGGGTTAGTTCATCCTGGGCATGACGGCGTTGCTGACTGGGGATCACTGCTTGGCGAAGGGCAACCAGGCGATCGGGGTTCACCAACAGCGAAGCCACCACAGGCGCATCCTTGGGCACAAAGATGGTGGCACTGGGGGTAGGGTGAGGACTGCCCTTCAGCAGATTGAGCGGACTATGACTGGTTACCCAAATAAAGATGACTAACCCCAAAACCACGGGAACTGCAATGGCAGCAATGAGGAGAGACGAGAATGAGCGAGGCTTCATATTGTGAAATCTTATAGCTTAATTCATTATCCCATATCCTTTTTGACATAGGATCTTGACAAAATTGCTAGATACAATTCTTAGGTATCACAATATATCTTGAATCACACTTGTCGTGCTTCCCCTGACTTTGGGGAACTGTAGATGAGTTAGTGACGTGCATTGGCGACAATTGGCATGAGTAACAACGAGCATTGGCAGCAACAACAGCCTAACAAACCTCTACCCATCTAACGTTCCATTCGTCTAAGCTATGCGTCTAAGACAGCTATCTGGGACAACAAATATGTATCGCTAGATATGTATCACCAGATATATATCACCCCCAGATATGTATCATCTATTACCCATTAGTTAGATGGATAGAAAAGCAAGACTGTTGACAACTCAAAATTTGCAAGCCGATGAGTACAATTCATGAGAAATGTAAATTTATGTCAGAACCGCTAGAACCTACCTCTGATAACATGGACTCCTCTCGCTGGGAATTGATGCTCGAAAGACCCAAGCTTGATCCCTCACAAATGTCTATTGAAGATTGGCTAGATCAGCTTCAGAGTAGCGATCGTGCCTTTTATAACATGATGGCCATGGAAGTTTGGTCAATCGCCAAGAGCATGGATACCCTGCAGCATGGTTTCTGGAACCGTTTTATGGAAAATCGCCACACAGCCATGCGCAAGTTACTCAGCAAGCGCCGCAATTCGTCCACCAAAGTAAAGACCAGCACCCACCCCACGAGGGTAGGACGGGATACCCCAGCAGAAGAGACTTCTGGCTCTGAAGAGATTATTATGTTTCCACCCCGCTCGTCAGAAGGAAGTAACTAATCAGCGTGATAGGTTTTCCTGTATAAAGTTATTGATGGGTCTATCATTCTGTCAATCAAGACCTTATAAACCGCTCAGGGGTTGGCTCCCATGGGGTTGATCATCAAATTGATGGTTTACCCCCCATCATGAGCTATCTTCAACTTCAGCCATCATTCAGAATCATTTTGGTATTTCCATCTTGAAACTTTTGGATCCATGGCTAATAATGCGATCAAGGGGCTAGCGGATTCTAATCTTGCATAGGAGTATTGATTACACAGAGCAATATGAAATTGCGACCTGGAATCCTGGCTCGATCTTTCAGATTGATATTCACTCGCTGTTACTTATTCATGGATTGACCTAGCCATGCCAACCAGAACAAAGAAGGATGAAGCACGAGAAGAACGCATCGTGATGGAAGCGATCGTGGATGCCTATGGTGCCGAAGAGCAGGCCATGGGTTGGTACTACTATTTGGACGATCGCATCACCTTTCCCTTTGAAGCACAATGCATTGCGGAGCGCAGAACTTCCATGCTGCAGCTCAATGACAAGATCACAGTTTTATCTATGGCGGATGAAGATGAGTGTCTTCATGAAATGCAGGTGCTCATCCATTACCAGAAGCGCGATTTGGTGATTCCATTGGCACAAATTGAAGGCATTGATGTCGATGAAGATACCGAAGAAGCGATCGGCGATTGGCACTATTGGGTTGCCCAGGGCTATGAATTTGGCTAACTCCTGATGGCAGCCTTATCCTCTCACATCAGCCATTGAACTGTAGAGCGATCGATTGGATCCCATAAAAATCAACGGAATTTCTTGCGGGGATCCAGCATCGATCGCGCTGACCTCACTGCTAACTTGTTGAGGAGAGAAGGTTAGACCTGGGTAGTTTCCTTGACCAAGGTTTCCCAACCCAGATCCTTGAGAGCATGGTTGCGTCGCATGGGTCGAGTGACCAGTTCTAAAATATCGCGAGTATTGCTAAATCCATGCATTTGGGCAAAGGTAAATTCGACAGACCACTTGGTGGTAATGCCCCTGGCTTCTAAGGGGTTTGCATGGGCCATCCCGGTAATGACCAAATCGGGGCGTAGGTCATGAATTCGCTGCAATTGGTTGTAGTTATCTGGTTTTTCAATAATCTTGGGTAAAGGAACTCCCATGTCATGACAGGTTTTCTCTAGCAGTTTCAGTTCTGCCTGCTGGTAGCGTTTGTCCATGTAGGGAATGCCAATTTCCGTACAGGTCATCCCACAGCGAATCAAGAATCGGGCGAGGGAGACTTCTAACAAATTATCTCCCATGAAGAAGACAGATTTCCCTCGAATCAGCGATAGATAGTCTTCCACCGTTTCCCAGATTTGCTGCTCTCGCTCTTCTAAGCCCTGAGGCTCAATCCCTAAAGTCTGACAAATTGCCTCTATCCAAGCACGGGTACCATCGGGCCCAATCGGAAAGGGTGCGGTAATCAATTGGGCTTTGCGTCGTCGCATTAAGGTGGTAGCGGTGCGCGAGAGAAAGGGGTTCACACCTGCGACACAATAGCCTTCATCAACGATCGGCAGTTCTCCGTAGCGTTTTGCAGGCAGCCAGCCAGAGACTTGAATGCCTTGTTTTTTCAGTTCTAGGGTGAGTTGGGTGACGACGGGATCGGGTAAGGAGCCAAAGAGGACTAAGGGTTTGTGGGAGTGGTACTCCGACTCTTCCTTGTGTTCTTCTGGTTTGCGGCCGAAGTTGAGCAGTTTTTGCAGGGCATTGCTGCGATCGCTCTGTTCTGCTTCTGTGACTTGTTGGGAGGTGGGACAGCGCTGGGCCATGGCGGCTAAAACCGTGTCTTCTCCTTGGGTAAAGGCATAATCTAACCCATTGGCACGGGCAACGACGATGGGAATGCCGATTTCTGCTTCCAGTTTCGGGGCAATACCTTCCAAATCCATTTTGATGATTTCAGTCGTGCAGGTGCCAATCCAGACGATGACAGAAGGGTTGCGATCGCGTTTGATCTGATCACAAAGGCGTTTGAGTTCGGCGTAGTCATTCAGTTGGGCGGAAATATCCCCTTCTTCTAACTCTGCCATGGCATAGCGGGGTTCGGCAAAGATCATCACACCCATGGCATTTTGCAGGAAATAGCCGCAGGTTTTGGTGCCAATGACGAGGAAAAAACTGTCTTCGATTTTTTGATACAGCCAAGCAACGCAGCTAATGGGGCAAAAGGTGTGGTAGTTTCCGGTTTCGCAGTCAAATTGCAAGGCCTGGGGCTGTGGATCGGCTAAAGTCATGGGTTTTGTCCTGGGTGAGTTGGGCCGTTGCGCTTGAGGGTTGGTTGGATAGGGGAGATAGTTAGGTCAGTGGCGCGATCGTCGGGAGGGATGGGTTTGCTGCAGAATTGTCGGGGCTGCTGCGCAGCAGCAGATCGGGAACCTTCTCCCCGCACCCCAGCTTCTTGGGGTTCTAACTCCCCCAAACCCCCCGAATGGTTTAATAGGGTTTATCCATGATTTCACTGATGACAGTCCACTAGGCGATCGCGAGTTCTTTAGGAGTGTTGTCTTGCGGGGTGAGGTAGAAGTCTGAGAGGAGGGCAAATAGGTCGCGATCGGCGACATCCTTGGGAACAACTCCTTCCGGACGGGCGAGGATTTGGTCGGCAATGTTTAAGTAGTAGTCGCAAACAAAGTTGAGGGAGGGATCTTGCTCTGCCATTTCAAAGAGGGTTTTTCCTTTGACCCGTGATACCCGAATGTCTTCGATCAAGGGCAGTACTTCTAGGATTGGCATGGGCACGGCTTCGACGTATTTTTCAATCAAGTCGCGTTTGGAGGTGCGGTTACCAATCAGTCCAGCTAACCGCAGGGAATGGGTTCTCGCTTTTTCACGCACGGAAGCGGCAATGCGATTGGCAGCAAATAATGCATCAAATCCGTTATCAGTGACGATCAAGCAATAGTCTGCATAGTTCAACGGTGCAGCAAATCCTCCGCAGACCACATCGCCCAATACGTCGAACAAAATTACGTCATACTCGTTAAATGCATTCAGTTCTTTTAGCAGCTTGACGGTTTCGCCCACCACGTAACCCCCACAACCTGCGCCCGCTGGTGGTCCCCCTGCTTCTACACAATCCACGCCGCCGTAGCCTTTGTAAATCACATCCTCTGGCCAGACGTTTTCGTAGTGGTAGTCTTTTTCCCGCAGAGTGTCAATAATGGTGGGAATCAAAAAGCCTGTGAGGGTAAAGGTACTGTCATGTTTGGGATCGCATCCAATTTGCAGGACTTTTTTACCCCGCTTTGCCAAGGCAACGGAGATGTTGCAACTGGTGGTGGACTTGCCAATCCCGCCTTTACCATAGACTGCTAATTTCACAGGCTCTCTCCTAGGATTCAAAAATGAAGCGGACTGAGGTTTGACATTCGAGGTTTGACATTCGAGGTGTCGCTCTGTCTGAAAGCATTATTGTCAATTTTTTCCAGCTTGGAAAGAGGCTAAAAATTCGATCGACCCTCTTATCAAGATAGAATAGCCTCTAAATTTATTATATTTTATTAATTGAATTCAGAAAGTCTATCAGTTCAAAAAAAGTCTTATAGACAATATTTATATATTATATAATTATTAAATAAGAACAATAGACAAATTGAAGGTCAAAGCCTAAAATTCTTGAGAAAGTCTGTCTTGGGGCGATCGCTCAGTCTGTATTTCCCCTCTCTGCATCCCATCCTCAACGAGCGGGCACGAGATCCCGATCGCCCTTGAGACACCCACAGGAGATTTTGTTAAGAATCATCATTTTTCCAAGCGATCGCTAACCTGAGCGATCGCCCTGCCAGAAATATCTTTCCTGAGATCCTAAATTGTTTGACTAGGTTCTCGCTGATGCAAGGGCTAGACAGAGTCAGGTCACCCGAATGGCTCCAATTCACGTTAAAGTAAGGAGCAGCTATTGTAGATGAGATGGACTTGTAGAGTTCTATGGCTACAGATGATTCTCTAGACATTTCCCTAGATGAAGTTTTAAAGCAACTGCGGGATGTACGTTTACCTTTGCTCCGACTCCATAAAGCCCTATTGGACTCTGAACGCTTGGTCTATGAACAACAGTATGGAACGATCGCATCCAATATGGAATTTTTCCGACTGGTGCTAGAGCATGAGCATTTTCAGTGGCTGCGTCCGATGTCTCAATGGATTGCTAACTTTGATGATGCCCTGGCGGCTAAGCACAAGCCCATGACTTTGGCAACGGCGATCGCCTTCCAAAACAGTGTGAAGCAACTGGTACAAAGCTCCCCCCTCGACCCAACCCATGGACGAAAGTACTACGAAGCCCTAGAGCGAGATGCAAGGGTTGCCAAAATGCACGTGGAAGTGAGTGCCTTGTTACAGGGTTAGCGCGATCGCTTACATAGCAATCCAATCTCATTTGTCAGCGTGCTTGTCACTAAAAATTGCTCTTCATGAGGATTTGCGTTTCATAAATTACCTCAGACTCCTAAATATATAGGTTAGAACAGTACATATATCTGTGAATAAACTGCAAGATTTTCCAGAGCCTAATTTCAGCTACTCTTTCTTAACTCAATTTTAGGTAGTATGCCTCGTGAGTCGGAAAAAAAATTCAGACCGGGAAACTAAGCTGCTTTGCCTACAATCAGGAGGAGTATGCGCGTTCCCGAATTGTGGAAAGCCCTTGATTCATGAAGGAAGCAATTTAGATGCCCCCGTTGTAACGGGAGAGATTGCCCACATTGTCGCTTATGAACCCGGAGGTCCACGAGGAGATAACTCCTTTCCTGAAGAAGAGCTGAACAAACATACGAATTTGATTTTACTCTGTGGCGATCATCACAAGCTAATCGATTCTCAAGTAAATACCTACAGCATTCCTGTACTTCGAGAAATGAAACGAGCACACGAAGCTAGAAGTCGTGGCTCAAATCAACCAGAAAGACTCGAAAGCTTAGAGCCTTTTGTTAAGGATAGTTTACACAGTAGTCTGCTTGCGGTTTCCCATCTCCCGGCTGTCGTATTTTCAGCACCCACCGACTACAACGATCGCCAGGAGCATCAGGTCAAGGAGAAGATGCAGTATCCATCTGACCAATGGGAACTGACTCCCTTCCTATCCCTCTTTCATCATTTAAGCGGAGTTAAAGAGGATGCGCTGGAGCAAAAGGTCACGCATAATTGGGCAATAGAACTGCTGCATCTGTTGGATCAACCGGACGAATCCTTGAACGAGCGATGGGGTCTCAAACACCTCAAGCCAGCGTTTGAGCCGGTTCAATGCAATCCAGGGTTCAATCACCAAGCGCAGGTTATTCAGCAGATTTTTCCATCCTCGTTGGTGATCCCACCACGGGTGTTGAGCAAACGTCGAGTGAGATAGGGGACCCTCTCGATTGAAGGTGTCAGAAAACAAACTCACCATTGTAAAGGCACTCATGACGATCTCCCACCATCGCTCAATCTGCTTGTAGTCAGTCACCCGGAAATCTGCCCACCCCAGAGCATTCTTGCTTTGTTTCAGTCCATACTCAATCCAGGTTCGTTCCCCATAGGCATCCCCGATCTCATCAAGTTTGACCTTCGGTGCATTGCTCATCACATAGACTGTTGAGTTGCCTGGTAAGGTTTGAGGGTCAGTCGTTAATCGCCAGTATCGAACCGTTCGTCGTTTTCCATAAATGATCTCACTGCGATAGCGGACTTCGGTTTTGCCATTGCTAAAGGTACGTCGAAAGGCTTGCCACGGTTCCTGGTAAACGTCCTGGTCCTCTGGCAACCATATCCCGTGGTTCGACCGGATCGCGACAATATAGGGCAGGTTCAATGACTCCAACGTATTGATAAAGTTGACTTTACTTTCGCCGTACAAGCTATCGGCAAGCACTAACTCAAAGCGAAATCCCAGCGAGAGCAGTTCACGGATCATCTCTGCTGCAATCTGCGGTTTTGTTTTGTACTCATCACCCGCTTTGAGTCGCTCCTTAGGCTTGTACACCTCAAACGATAGGGGCAAAATCATGCCATCAAACAGGGCATAAGCCGTCACCGCCACGATGCCATTTTCCTTCTTGCCGACGTTGCCGATGTATTGTCGCTTGACGTAATCGGTGTGTTTGCCCTTTTTACAGTCACCCGTTTCATCAATTAACAGAATCACGGCTTGCCCATTGAATAGTTTGAGGATGAGCTTTAGACGGATTTGCCGTAATCGCGTCACTGACCAGGGAGATTTCGTCAATAGGTGATGTAAACCTTGCTCATTGTCTAAACCAACCGCTTTCGCAATCGCTGGCAAGGTTTTGCGTTTTAGCTCTGAAATCATCCCGATATGCAGGAATTTGAAGGCTTCGAAGCTCCGCACTTCGGGAAACAGGGGGGCATACCACTCACAATACTCATCGACAAATCGCAGGGTGGGACGAGCTGCACGAGGTTCTACCATCACCGCCTCCATTGTCACGAAAAACACTCTTCTAATCTAATTTTTCCTTCCTTATATGATGAAAGAGGGTTATGTTGATATTCGCACTTTACACGATGGATAGCTTATTTCGCCTCTCCCTACCCCAAAAACTGTCCGGAGTATTGCCCATGGGAAATACCCAAGTGCTCCGGCAAGTGCAGAAAAAAGGACGGTTAAACCTTCAGTGTGTGAATTGTGGTCTTTTTGTGGATCACCAATTTGCTTGCCTCCAACTTTAGATCCAACCGATTTAGCTAGCTCTATTCCGTTTATCGGATTTATCATTGAGCGAGATCACAAGATTGTCAAGATGCAGAATTTATAATGGGAATAAAGATAATAGGGTGCTTTCCTGAAAAATGCTTTTCCTCCTGTGTTAAAGGAGATTTTTCCTATGAGTCATGACCAGCCCATTGATCCTCGCAACAAAGTTCAATTGCAAAATGCGGAACAGTTCTATGCCATTACGGATGAACAAGGAAAGCCGATCGCTTATGAGCAAGCTGATGGGCGGCAGTTGTTCAATCATTACCGCCATAACATGACCAACTACGATCAGGTCTTGGATGAGTTGCGGCAAGAGCAAGCAGGCAGAGTCTATGGCTATCAACAAAAACAAGCCACTGCTGGGGCCGCCGAACAAATTCTGGAAAAATACCGGGATGAACATATTGAGGTCATCCGCGATAGCCAGAAAAAAGGACAGATGCTCAAGGGGCTGATGCAAAAAGCCGGGGTGGGCACCGTCGCAGCATTAGCCAGCGTCTTAGATTCTTGCTCAGAAAAGCTCAAGAATTTGGCACAGTTAGAGAATAGCCAACGAGCACTACAAAATTGGAATGATACTTACCGGGTGCAAAGGGAACTAGTGAAGCAGGTTCTGGATGAAGCCAAAGTGGAGACTGAAGTCCGCAAGAAGGTGAATGCAATTTACTCAACGAGATCAGTGGGTAAGGCGATCGATACAGGTAGCAGTTTGCTTGATTGGGAGAAATCAGAAATCATTAAGTTGGTTAAGACTGTTGTCCGCTACATCAAACTCTAGACGAGGAGTGCATCATGAAATTACAAACGGTCAAACAGGAAGTCTTCAGCCTGACCCAGACGACGAATACCAAACAACTGAGAAAGCAACACCCCAAATTGATGCGCGGGCGCGATCTACGTTACAAAGCCCAGTGGCTCGAAATTCTAGAGCAAGTCAAATTATTACGACAGGCAGGCGAGGATCTATCACTCGCGGATCTAGAAGCCTCTGAACAAATGCTGAAGCATTCCTTGTTCAAAGTGGGACAAATGGCTGGAATTCCAGATTCTGATCTCGAACTTGACTGGCAACGCATCAAGCTAGAAGCTCAATTTGGTGACATCCACATTGAAGAGCTATAGCACCAGGAAAAAGATGTTACCCATTACCAAGCTGCAAAATCTGCCACAGGCTAGTGGTGTTTATAAGGTTCTGACTGCAACAGGAACCGTGATTTACGTTGGGCAAGCAAAAAATATTTATGCCCGTTGGAATAAAGGCCATCACAAGCTCAGTGACATCTTAAAGGAATGTGGTACCACGGCTTACATTCAATGGGTGATTGTGCCGGAGTGGTTGCTAAATCGAGCGGAATCAGCGGCAATTCGGTTTTATCACCCAAAGCTGAATCAGAAAAAGCCTCCTGCTGTTTAGTAATGGTTATCGTTCAGGAAATGTGGGTACGAGTGTCATGTGGCTTGCAACGCTGCGGTGAACATTCGTAAGGATTTTCTAAAACTCAGAGCTGCGGTCAATCAGCCTATTGTGGTCTGCCCAGAAATGGGAATTTGAATCACAAGCTCCATCCCTCTATGGGTGGGCTTGTTGACAGTATTGCTCTGCATAATCCTTCAGTTCTCTTGCCATCCGGCGCATTCCTCGGTTCTGGTCTTCTCGGATAACATTGAGGGCAAAACGGCTGAACATACCAGAAAAGCGCTCCTGATACAGGTATTTAGTTAGCCCGCGATCGAGATCTTGCAACTCAACCGATACATCACTACAAAAACCAGGAATTGCTGCCCGCCAGTGCAGACCCAGACCGGGTTGCATCAGCGTCACCTTCGCCCGAAATTCGATCGGGTCATCCCCCGGTATGCGTCGGATTGCCATCACCACATTCTGCCCCACCTCAAACGGTAAGTTAGGACTACAATCATAGAGAAAAGTGTTCCAAAATCGCCAGCGATCTTTGTAAATCAGCGCACGCCACACATCGGAACGGGGGGCTTGGATGAGGGTTTCTGTATAGAGAGTAGGCATAGGCGATCGGCTTTCTTCAGGCTTCCTTCTCTATATCATAGATACGGAGTGGAAAGCTGCACTCTTAAGACCATTTTTCACCGTTGAGCAAATGCGAGTCCTGAGCTTAACCGGTCACAATCCCCTTGATTTGCTTGAGCTTCTGGGCTGTATAGGGGGCGTAACGCCAGCTTAGATCTAGCCAAAAACCACGTCTGAGAACACTTTTAAAGTGAGAGAAGGTATTAAAACTGGCTTTGCCATGGTAGGAACCGATACCGCTTTCCCCTACACCCCCGAAGGGCAAGGTATTGACACCGACCTGCATGATTGTATCGTTGAGACAGACTCCGCCGGATGAAGTTGCCTGCAAAATCCGCTCTTGCTTTTGGCGATCGCGACTAAAAAAGTACAGGGCAAGAGGTTTTGGGCGGGCATTGACTTGAGCGATCGCATCTTCTAACGTGTCATAGGTCAGAATTGGCAAAATGGGACCAAATATCTCCTCTTGCATCACCGGATCGTCCCAAGTCACTCCATCGATCAGCGTTGGAGCCAGGTAACGATCATCGGCATTATAATCGCCGCCTAAGATAATCTCACCATGATCTAAAAAGGCAATGAGACGCTCGAAGTGTCGGCGATGGATAATGCGTCCATAGTCGGGACTTTGGGCGGGATCTTCGCCGTAGAATTCTTGGATGTAGTGTTGGATGCGATTAACAACCTGGTTCTTGACCTGACGCTGGACGAGGAGGTAATCCGGTGCAATGCAGGTTTGTCCGCTGTTGATGAGTTTGCCCCATGCTATGCGTTTGGCTGCATGATCGAGGTGAATATCGCTATCGACGATGCAGGGACTTTTTCCGCCCAATTCTAGGGTGACAGGAGTGAGGTGTTGTGCTGCTGCCGCCATAACGATACGACCGATCGCCGTTCCCCCCGTAAAGAAAATATGGTCAAATTTTTCAGCGAGGAGTTTTTGACTAACGCTGGCATCTCCTTCCACAACAGCAATATAGCTGGGATCAAAGGTGTCGGCAATCATTTCAGCTACCACCCGTGATGTATGGGGA
Source organism: Synechococcales cyanobacterium (assembly GCA_035285565.1). GTDB lineage: Bacteria > Cyanobacteriota > Cyanobacteriia > Leptolyngbyales > Leptolyngbyaceae > JAYKGX01. Next base: position 1,296 of record JAYKGX010000408.1, on the reverse strand, counting down.
GCGTGTTCGGAAGGTTTGAGAAGCGCACAGTTGCCCGCTGCGATCGCACCCACCAAGGGCGACATCATCAACTGAAAGGGATAGTTCCACGGACCGATAATCAGAACCACGCCGAGGGGATCAGGTTGAATCCAAGCTGAAGCGGGAAATTGATCGATGGGACTTTTGACCCGTTGTGGCTTAGCCCAAGTTTTGAGATTTTTGAGGGCGAGGTTAATTTCGCTAAGGGTCGCTATCTCAAAGTAGGCTTCAAACGCTGGACGACCGAGATCAGCTTTGACCGCCTGCAAAATTGCCTCTTGACGATCGATTATGGCCTGTTTGAGTTTGGCAAGTTGTTCTAGGCGAAAGGAGATCGCTTGAGTCTGTTCGGTGCGAAAAAATTCCTTTTGTTGCTGGACTAGCATGGGAATGGGGGAGACAATGAGCTGCTGGGTCATGATGAACGGTTAGAAATTTCCTAGAAAGGTAGATTTTTACGAACCCTATAGGCTTGGATTTGTCAAGTAATTTTTCACATTATTGAATATGCATCAACACCTTGGATTGCTAACGTTTACTCATCACCCTCAACAGATAAGCTCAACCCCAACACAAGTCGCTTTAGATTGTCCGTTGTGTTGGCTGTATAACGCCAAGTTCACCCGCTACGAGTTGAATTGACCGACAACAGTGTAGCATTGCTAGTCGGGTGCGCCGACGGGTTAGGCTTGGCGAATGGCGAAGATTTCTTTCATTTCTGCTCCGATCGACTGCCCACGAAACAAACCGAAAAACCGATCGCTCTTGCCCTTGACAACAATCTCCATCCGATCGATCGCACCCGTCAATCTTGCTCTGATCCCAAGCGATCGCCCTTTAGCATCGAGGGTAGACTAGTGGGCGATCGGGGGTTGCTGCTACCGTTGCTACTAGTGTACTACCGAATTTGGCTTTAGGCTCCCTCCGGCTCGGAAACTCTGTTATTCTGCGTTAACGCTGTCATTCAATCCTTAATCGCGGTTCTCAGGCATTTTTCTGCTCTGCTCTGTCTTTCTGTAGAAGAAAATCAAGGTACTCTTCAAGTTGCAGTAGTCTTGTTTGAGAGAGCTGACGTAATTTGGCTAGAATTTCTTCTTCTTGCTGCCACTGACTAACGGGAATAATCTGTGAGGCTGCCACTTCAATCGTTATAGAATCCATTTGACATCTTTGAGAGACTTGAATTAGGGTAGGGATAGTGATGAGAGCAAATATCAAATGACCTACTCAAGCAGCTTGAAAGATCAGGAATGGGCAGTCTTAGAACCAGTTCTG
>JAYKGX010000407.1:0-12049 GCA_035285565.1 Synechococcales cyanobacterium | reverse complement strand
CAAATAAGGGGGAACCGAGTCAAATAAGGGGGAACCGAGTCAAATAAGGGGGAACCGAGTCAAATAAGGGGGAACCGAGTCAAATAAGGGGGAACCGAGTCAAATAAGGGGGTTCAGCAATCGTCGTTAGACTCCTTCCCGGTTGCTTTTCGGTTTGAAGTCCCCCTTATCCACGCATAGGCGGATGGGGAATTCCGCGAGAAAAGTTAAGACTGAACGAGTGGGATATCTGTAGATTGTTCTAAACTCATGAGATTGGATTGATGAATTAACCCGGTGCTTAAAAAGCGGAACGTTTCCTGATAAAGGCTCTGCCAGTAGCGATTGCTCATATTTTGGCTGACTTCATCCGGATCAACCATGGGGTGAGGTACTAAATCCTCCGGTTGATACAAGTGGAGAAAATGTCCACGCTGTTTGCCACCGATGTTGATGAAGAATTCCTTATTAGTATCAATATCAGCCGCATCTTCGTTTTCGGTAAGCACCATGAAGGTTTGCACAGTTTTGAGTGCCTCGATCGCAGGTTGGCTCATCACGTAGCTACTCCCAAAGCGATCGACCGCTGTCATACAACCCACAGGGAACTGTAAGGCTGGCTCCCAGCCCGTTTCTTTAATATCCAAGGGACCCGCTAGATTGACATAACGGCGACGTTCCTGGGTATAGATTTGCAATAGAGGCGCATAGACTACCACTCGACGAATCCGATGAGGGTAGGCTGCCGCAATTCCAAGCGCAACAGAGCCACCAACAGAAAGTCCAACAGCATAGATCGGTCCCGGCATAGCTTCTAATTCAGCTAACCGTTCCTTAGCGTGATCCAGATAGAGCATGTGATTGGAAATATAATAGCGATCAAAGTCAGAATCATTAGGATTTTCGATCGCAGTCACCATATCCAACAAACGAGGCTCTAAAGTCAATAGCCGAGCCACTAGGGCAATTTGTTGTAGGCGATTGGGTTTTGTAAAGGTGGGATTGTGGGCGAGATTATTAAAATAGCGACCCAAGATTGGATCTTGAGCAATTTTACGCTTGAGGGGTTGGGCAATAGCAGGTTTGAGATCCACTTGGGGCCAGTTTTGTTCCGGTCGGAGCAGCGGATGACCTGCGATCGCAGGTTGATAGACATTAAAACCATTTTCAAACAAGTAGGAGGCGAGGCGCGCCATTTGGTGGGGCTTGGCGCTAAACCCATGAAACAGCAACACCGTTCCACGAATCACATGACCCGCAGGGTGAAACAGGTAGTAGGGAAAGGCTCCAGTGCGGCGATCGGGATGGATGACAATGGTTTTTAAGTAAGCTTCAATGCGAGTAATTGTCTGGTGAACTTGAGCTGCAGTGGGCTTGAGGCGAGAGGGTTGAGCAGACGACAAGGAAGTTTGGGTTGGGAATTGAGAAGTAGACATAGATGCTGCCACGATAAGACTGTCACGAGGCTGCCATTATGAGGCTGCCATTACGATAGAGCGCGATCGCCAATCCTGAAGACTAGGATGTCCTGAAGACTAGGACGATGCTATTTTAGCGCGGTTTACGGGTTGTCAATCACTAGAACTCCCATACCTCAAAAGCTACGCCTCAAGCCGTTTACTCAATCATCGGCTGAAAATAAGATTGAATTGATTGAGTTGCAACAGTAATTAAAATCATGCATCAGAACCTTGATACAGAACCCACTAAAATTCCATGAGACTGCCAGTCTCCCAAGCACCCCAGATGACCCACTCCTCTTCGTACAACGATTGGTATGTACAACTATTGGTATAACGGCACGATCGTCGAAACAGATCAGTTTTCCCTATCAATTACCGATCCAGCCTTCCTCTATGGCGCTACACTCTTCACAACCTTACGGGTATATGAACAATCTCTGCAGCATCCCCGCACCCATTGGCAAGCCCATTGCGATCGCCTGCATCGGAGCGTGACGGCATTTGGCTGGATGGAACCTGACTGGCAACGGATCCGCCAGGGTGCAGAACAGTTATTGCCGCTCTATCCCGTCCTGCGGATTACCCTCTTTGCTGATGGACGAGAACTGATTACTGGGCGCAGCCTGCCCGCAGATTTAGCCCAACGACAGCAACAGGGGATTACCGCTTGGGTCTGCTCTTTCGGCTCAGCATCAGGAGACGGGGCATCAGGAAACGGGGCATCAGGAAACGGGGCATTGGGACTGCGATCGCTGCCACAACACAAAACGGGCAACTATCTTCTCCCTTGGCTAGCCCTGCAGCAGGCACAACAGCAGAATACCCAGGAAGCAATTTTAGTGGATCCAAATGGTAATTGGCTAGAAACGAGTACAGGAAACCTCTGGGGCTATGGGCAGGGCACTTGGTGGACTCCGGCGATCGCAGCAGGCATTCTCCCTGGCATTCAACGTCAACACATTCTCACCCATCTACGCGATCGGCAAATTCCCCATCAAGAAACCACCTGGAACCCTGACCTCATCCAAACTTTAGAATTACTTGCCTACAGCAACACCGTCGTGGAACTCATCCCCATCCATACCGTTTACAACAACTCCGGAGCAGCGATCGCCTTTACCAATCCTCCCCAACCCTTGCAATTCCTCCGTTCCTACCTCATGGCTTGTTATCATTGAACTTCCCCCACTCCCGCTCCCCCAAAACCTTCCCAACTGCCTGAGAAATCAGTTAAGATTAGTTAACAAATACACAAGCTGTACTCAAGTCTCCTCATCGCGAACTTAGGAGGAATACCCCCGGTGAATAAACGGTGGAGAAATTCAGGACTTTACGCGCTCCTGGCAATTGTTGTCGTGGCATTGGCACTCAATGTGTTTGATACCCGCCAGCAGAGTAGCCGGGAAATCTGGCGATATGATCAATTTATTAGCGCGATTCCAGAGAAAAAAGTTGAGAAAGTCATTCTCAGCCCCAATCGCAGCAGCGCCATCGTCACTAAACCCGATGGTAATAAGGTCGTTGTCAATCTATTAGAAGGCGACCCCCAGCTACTACCCACACTGGAGAAATATGGGGTTGATGTTTCGTTCCAGCCGACCCAGGATGAGAGTTTCTGGTTCAAGGCAGTGAGCAGCCTGTTTTTCCCAGTGTTGCTGCTGGTTGGTCTATTTTTCCTCCTCCGCCGCGCCCAGAATGGTCCTGGTAGCCAAGCAATGAACTTTGGTAAATCCAAGGCCAGGGTGCAAATGGAGCCGCAAACCCAAGTAACCTTTGGGGATGTGGCGGGGATTGACCAAGCCAAGTTGGAACTAGCAGAGGTCGTGGATTTCTTGAAGAATGCCGATCGCTTTACAGCGGTGGGCGCCAAAATTCCCAAGGGTGTACTCCTAGTGGGTCCACCGGGAACCGGAAAAACCTTGCTGGCTAAGGCTGTTGCTGGGGAAGCGGGCGTGCCGTTCTTCTCCATCTCCGGTTCGGAATTTGTGGAAATGTTTGTCGGAGTGGGGGCATCCCGCGTTCGCGACTTGTTTGAGCAGGCAAAGGCCAATGCACCCTGCATCGTCTTCATTGATGAAATTGATGCGGTGGGGCGGCAACGGGGAGCAGGTCTCGGCGGTGGCAACGATGAACGGGAGCAAACCCTGAACCAATTGCTTACCGAAATGGATGGCTTTGAGGGCAACACGGGCATCATCATCATTGCGGCAACCAACCGTCCAGATGTGCTGGATGCAGCCCTGATGCGGCCCGGTCGGTTCGATCGCCAGGTGGTGGTCGATCGCCCAGATTACGCAGGGCGGTTTGAGGTTCTGAAGGTTCATGCCCGTGGCAAGAGCTTAGGCAAAGATGTCGATCTAGAACGGATTGCCCGTCGAACCCCTGGCTTTACCGGAGCAGACCTCTCCAACTTGTTGAACGAGGCAGCTATTCTGGCTGCGAGGCGGAACCTGACCGAAATCTCCATGGATGAAGTCAACGATGCGATCGATCGCGTCTTGGCAGGACCAGAGAAGAAGGATCGCGTGATGAGCGAAAAGCGTAAGGCGCTGGTGGCCTATCACGAAGCGGGTCATGCCATTGTCGGTGCCCTGATGCCCGATTACGATCCGGTGCAGAAGATCAGCATTATCCCTCGGGGTCGAGCTGGCGGTTTGACCTGGTTTACCCCTAGCGAAGAGCGGATGGATTCGGGTCTCTATTCCCGTTCCTACCTGCAAAACCAAATGGCCGTTGCCTTAGGGGGACGCGTCGCTGAAGAACTGATCTACGGGGATGATGAGGTGACCACGGGCGCTTCTAACGACTTGCAACAAGTGGCACGGGTAGCCAAACAGATGATTACTCGCTTCGGTATGAGCGATCGTCTCGGTCCTGTGGCTTTGGGGCGTGCGCAAGGGGGAATGTTCCTCGGGCGCGACATCATGAGCGATCGTGACTTCTCAGAAGAAACCGCTGCAACGATCGATGAAGAGGTACGGTCTTTAGTAGACCAAGCCTACACCCGTTGTAAGCAGGTTCTGATGGAAAATCGTCATGTTCTGGACAAATTAGCCGCCATGCTAATTGAGAAAGAAACCGTAGATTCAGAAGAATTGCAGGAACTGCTGGCAACGAACGAAGTCAAGATGGCTAGCATTGCCTAGTTTGGCACCTGGTTCTATCAATTAACGGATTACAACCTCTTCTGTTAGCCCCCTAATTGCTTAGGGGGTTTTTTAAGACTCAAAACACTAGGCGAGTTCGGAAGCCTGCCATCGATACTTTGCGATCGTCGGATTTGCGTCGCCACAAAATCACACCATCCTGCGCAAAGATGCGTTGCCAAGCTGGATCAGCATCTAATTCCGCCTGATATTTTGCAATTGCGGCTGGATCAGCAGACTCGCCTGGATGACGGCTGTTGAGCAAAACTTCATCAAATGGAGCCAGACTTGTGATGGGAGAGAGTTTGACCGTTAGTTTCAGATGAGTGCGGTGAGCCAGGTGAGGTGCGATCGAATTACTCGTTAGTAGAGAACTCTGAGGTTGGACTAAGGCGATCGCCCGCCGAGTTGCCTGCCAGGTATCTATCCGACTGAGGTAGCGGGTACCCAGATAACTATATTTCGCCAGGACGAGAAAAGTAATTAAACTCCAAATTAGAATCGATCGCCGCGATTTTAGCCAAGTCTGTTTCTGAGTCATGGCGATCAAGATCGCCATCAGGAACCAGGGCAGAATCGGTAGGGAATATTGGTGAACTAAATCCTTTTGCGGCTGATAGCTGGTGAGGAGATTCAGCATTAGGGTGGGCAATCCCGGCAGCAGGGCTGGCAAACTTCTCCAGTGCAACCCCCACAGCAACGGCGCCAGCAACAAAGCCATATATTCTAAATTGGGCAATGTCAGGAGTTGTTGGGCGACCAGATCGGGTCTTGTGAACAGCGATCGAATTATTTCCCCCAAACTATCCCCCAGCACCCCATAGCGCGCCACCGCTTCCACGCCTCCTGGTCGAAAGGTAGGAATCATCACTTGGGTTGCCAGCCCAAACCAAGCCGTACCCAAGATGAAGGCCGTCAGACCATAGCGCCACCGCCGTTCAAACAGCCCCAGCCAGAGACCTAACGCGGCAATGTTCAGGGACAGGGAATCGCGACAGCCCAAACTGAAGATCGTCAAACCCAAAAATAGCAAAAAGCGATCGCCGCGTGCCGCTAAAACCGCTGCAAAGAGACAGGGAATCGCCAGCACTTCTGGATGAAAATCAAACAAATTCACGTTAAACACCAGCGGTTGCAGCAAGTAAACCGCCACCAAGGTGATCCCTTGTTGTTTAGACAGACCATAGCTCTGAGTCAACCACCAGAGGGGCAGTCCTGCAAAGGACAGGGCGATCGCCTGCAGCGTGAACAGCCAATAAACCGAGGGCACCAGCTTGTAGAGCAGCGCAATGGGGTAAAGAATCCAATCAGCATGACCGCCCAGAAAGTGATAGCCCCAAAACGAGACGATCGGGGTTTGCCCCTGACTAATCAAATAAGCTGTTTGGTCGAAATAACTGAGATCAAAGGCGGTGGAGTGAAACAGCAGGTGACGGGCAATACTGTAGGTATTGAGCACGATGGCATATACCGCAATCATCCAACGCACGATCGCAGGAACAGAAGCTAGGGGATCACGCCCGAGAAGATAACCTGTTGGCAAGTAACGCGCTAAAAAATCACGCGCTGAAAAATCACGCACAATGAAGCCATCAAATGGAGAACATCCCCGATAGTATCAAAGTGGCTGGGGCAAAACGCATCTAGAGACTAAAGAAGCTACAGGCTTCCTGCTAGTCTTCGCGGATCCCCAAAGCCATCTGGACAATAAAGGGTTTGCCCCCATCCTGGTGATAGCGATCGGCCCATTGACGGATCACATCATCCAACTCTTCCAGAGCTTGCTCAATGCGATCGGGTGGAATGTCCAATGCCTCCAAAGCCCGCATATATTGGGGATGGCGATCGCTCCAGCCCTTCATTAACCGGAAGAAGCGGGCCGTATCTTCCACCATGACAAATGCCCGCTCTCCCTCATCATCCGGCGAGTAAGAAGCACGGGTTAGGGAATAGAAGGGCATTCCCCAAGGAGACTCAATGCGAGTGACGGTACCCGAGTAGAGGAGGCGGCGCTTAATGTGCTCTGCCAAAGCTTCACTTAAGGGCATTCGCTGCTCGCGAGGCAGTTCTTCCTGAGAGGCTTCGTGGAGATGTTCAATTAATTCTAAAAACTGGAAGGAGTTGATGAGTTGAGCATCCGGTAACTGAGGCGGTAATTTTTGCTCTAAATGCTTCTTTTCATCGGAGGTCAAATTCGTGGAACAGATGCGCGATCGCCCGGGCTGCCAAGGATACTGTTTCATCCACACATAGGGCAACTGGATGAGATAGCGCGGCTCCTGGGAACCTAGCATTTTGAGCAACTTCCCTTCCGTTAGGGCTTGCCCAACCTCCTCCACGATCGCCTTCACCCGCTTTGGTTCAATGTGGTGGAGATGACCGGTCATGCGGAGATTGCCATCTTGCTCTAAATAGGTCATGTAGATGGCACATTTTGCTGCTGTGGCTGCCGCATCCAGAAACGCACCATGACGATGCCCACCCGTTCGCATTGCACTAAAAGCCAGGTAGAGCATAATTTGATCCATCGCGCTCGGGCTGAGGAGCTTAATTAGATCGAGATCGTTCGTCATAGGTAACACACCACGTATCAAAAAATGATATAAACCTAGTCAGTCTACTGAGATTGCAGGGGCGGGCTATGGATGAATAAACGCTTTACCAGTAATCTCACGGAGAAGCTAGGAAGGAATCACAGGTTCTTGTTTGAACACCTTTCTAAAGTTTTACTACCAAATACGGATTTACGCAAAAAGATTAGCGTAGCCGTACCATCCATACCGTACTCTATTGTGCCCATCGCCACTGATGATCCAACAGGTACTGAAGAGATCTAGAAAAATACATCAGAACGAACTACGTTACAACTCTGCAAGGCGAGTAGGTCGCATATCTGCAAGGCTAGTGGCTCGCGCAGAATAGTCAGTCTGGTGTGGAAGGCTAACTTTTTAGAGGGGGAGGGGGGCACAGAACGTTCTGTTTGCTCTACCATCCTCCAAATTCCTTCATGGCATTCTTGAGCAACTTACTAGACTACCTCTACACGACCGCTACCCCGGTAGCCCGTTTCCACACGACCACTGCCGCGATAAGCCACTTCCACACGACCGCTACCCCGGTAGCCCGTTTCCACACGACCACTGCCGCGATAGCTCAGCAAATTTGGCTGATTGAACCAAGCAGTGCCAAGGATCGTTGTCAGAGTTAAAAGTCCAGTCAGGACCACAGAATTTTGAACGCGCATAGGATTTACCTAGTCTTGGTATGTATCTGATCAGTCATACGAACCCTACGTAGTAGATCAGGAAGAAACCAAATATTTTCTGGAGGTTTTGATTCAAACAGGCGCGGGAACTGTTTATACACTCGATAAAACTTGGTTTCAATTAATACATCAAACCTCGATTTTGTCTACAAGAATCCAACGACCTGCTGGATTCAATTGCCCCAGCAATTTAACAACAGTCTGATCTGAAATGCGCTTTAGGGCTTCATTTGTATCTGTCTGGAGACAGACTAGTCCATAGCATTCACCTACTTTTTCTGGAGGTGAATGTAGACAAATCTGATACTCCTGCCCCGCCATCACACGGACAGTTCCAGAATAAACAGACAAGGAGGGAGAGCACTGATGAGAAACCGGGGAAGAGGCACAGGGCGCATAGCCACTGCCGGGATAAGCTTCGGGATGATCGAGATAGTAGGTCTGCCACTTCAACCATTCTGGATGGTGGCGATCGAGATTAAAGAGGGGAATGATAGCGGCGGGGGCAGTCGGATCAGTTATAAGAGCATTTTGCACCGATCGCACAGGAAGATGACGAGGTGGGCATTGCTGTTCGATCGCTAAGGCGGCTGCCATGCCTGCGGCTTGTCCAATACCAAGCACGAGGGGTTGCAGGCGGGTTGCCCCATTAGCCATATGGGTGACAGAGATGTTTTTTTCGCAAACTAGCAATCCATCCACCAGTGCTGGCACGATCGCCCCGTAGGGAATGGTAAAGGGTGTGCCAGTCCAACGTCCGCCCCAGCGAATGGCTTTGGGTTTGAGCGGAATATCCCCACTGGGGTAGTGATGGTCGTTGACGTAATTCCCTAGGGCGATCGCGCTACAGAGGCTTTCTACATTGGCACATCCAGCAGCAGTGACGTGAAAGGGTAAGGCGGCTACTTGTCCTGAGGCGATGGGCAAAATATCCTGTTCTCGAACTGTGGTCATCCCAATCAACCGTCGGCTTTCGCGGTAATAGGGATGCAGGGCAAAGGCTAATGAATTTAAGTGGGGGAGTGGGGGAGTGGGGGAGTGGGGGAGTGGGGGAGTGGGGGAGTGGGGGAGTGGGGGAGTGGGGGAGTGGGGGAAAATATCGATCGCTAGCCCATAGCGCGGATCAATATGGTTTTGGATGTAATAGGCAAATCCTTGAGAATGCCAGAAGGCTTCCTGCAGAAATTCCTGGCGAGCTTCTGGGGATTCAATCAAACGATGGAGGCCTTCGCCGTAATCATTACCATGGATGGGCCAGTTCATCATAAAGCGATCGCCTGGTAAGCGACCATAGTTAAGAAACTGTTTACTCCCATAGTTTTCCCAGGCTTGAGCGAATTTAAACGGGTCGTAGTGCGGTGGCTGGGGAATTTTAGGGGCGATCGTGCCTTGACCAAAATCTTGGAGGATGACAACCCAAGTGGGAGCTTGAACCGGATATTGGGTCATCCACTCCTGCCATTCTGATGGGGCGCTGGGTTCCTGAAATGTTGCTTTCAATTCCCAACCCCAGCGATGGGGAATGTCACCTAGGGCAAGTAAGTCTCCTAATTCAGTGCCGTCGATCGTAATTTGAGCCTGAACAGCGTAGTCCTGAAATTGCACCCCCAGAATGCGATCGGACGATCGTAGCACTGCTGTTGGTGTTTGACCCACAATCCAAGTTAAGTTGGGCAAGGCTTGCACCCAATCTGCAAAAATCGCTGCACCAATCTGGGGTTCATAGGTAAAGAAGCTAACCCAAGCATGATCGAGTCCACCGGGTTGGCGTTGTTGCAATTCCTGCAGAAAAGCACCCCAAATCCCCGTTTGCCAAGCAGCCAATTCATTGCCATCTGGAGCAACTACACCAGCACTGGTCAGCATTCCACCGAGCCAAGCAAACTCACTCACCAAAATAACTTGTGCCCCTCGACGAGCGGCTTGGATGGCGGCTGCGGTGCCTCCGGTTCCTCCACCCACAACTAAAACTTCAGTCGATAGCGTTTGCATGGTATATCAGGTTAAATAGAACAGGTTAAGTAGAAAATTCTACTTAGAATCGGCACTTGGGATGCAAAAATAGCAGCGATCGCACAGAATCAAGACCCGATTGTCAACGCTTCCAAGCATGAGCGAGGTCACGAAAGTTGCCGATCATTATTTGGATGTCGTCAGTGGCTCCAAGAATTTGAAAAAATTGTTCACGACCGGAGAAGCATCATTTTTGCGCCAGACCAAGCTGATGTGGCGCTTTAACGTTAACCCTTGAATCGATCGATAGACAATCCCTTCACGATGAAGAATTTGGGTATGTGCTGGCATGACCGATAATCCCATTCCCGTCGCTACGAGACTGAGCAACGTGACCAAACCACCGGATCGGATGCTCAAATCCAGCTTTGGCTCAAATCCGCTCTGACGGCAAGCATCAATCACCTGGCGATAAAAAGGTAGAACATCAAGGTCGGGTAAGATCAGCGATTCGCCTTTGAGGGCAGTTAAGGGAACCGTCGATCGAGCAGCTAATGAATGATGTTCAGGCAGAACCAGCACAAACTCTTCTTCGAGCAGTGGCAGAGAATTAAAATTTGTCCCATCTTGATAGACTGTGGTCGATCGATGAAATACCGCATCTACTTGCTCATTTTGTAATAGCTCTAGCTCCTGTGCCACAGTCACTTCACGAAATTCCAAGCGGACATGAGGGAAGCGTTGGTGGAATTGCGCCACTAGCCCAGGGAGGTGTGTATTGGCAAAAGAGTTGTGGATACCCAGCGTGAGGTTTCCTAAATATCCTTGATTCACTTGTTGGGTTGTCCGAGTCGCTTGATCCACTTGTAATAGAATCGCGCGAGCTTCTTGGAGAAAGGTTTGACCCGCGATCGTCAGTTGGATCGGACGGGTAGCGCGATCGAACAGTTGCACATTCAGTTCGGCTTCCAATGCCTTAATTTGCATCCCTAACGGTGGCTGGGCAATGCCCAAGACTTCAGCCGCACGACTAAAGCTGAGTGATTCGGCAACAGCCACAAAGTAACGAAGGTGCCTAAGCTCCATAGGAGATCACACTTTATATATAAAATATATAATAGTATACCTAAAATATGATTGACATATACTTTAGAAATTTATAGGCTGAGAATAGCAAATGCATCGCCTGACTATTTTGATTATCACGATGTTCATTGCATTCTTGATGAGGAAGATTAGAATGACTACACAAGATAGCCAACATTTCTTTCGCCAGTTCTTGACTGAGGTTCGCTTCCATCAGCAATTATTGCTAAAGCATCAGGTGTATGAACAATTGACTACACCCAGTGCATTTCAGAAGTTTATGCAACTGCATGTATTTGCAGTTTGGGACAATATGACGCTGTTGAAGACACTCCAGCAACGCCTAACCTGTGTAACAGTCCCTTGGTTGCCCCCGTCCGACCCGATCGCTGCCCGTTTAATTAATGAAATCATTCTCGATGAAGAAACTGAATCATTTGGTGATGGAGAATATCTCAGCCATATGCAGTTTTACCTGATGGCAATGGCTGACTTGAGCGCACAGACTCAGCCGATTGAACAACTGATGGATTTGTTGCACAGTGGTATGGCGTTAGAGACTGCTCTTACCCATATGAAGATCGCGCCTAGTGCGGCAAATTTTGTGTTGACAACTTGGAAAATCTGCCAGGGTTCAACTTCTGGCATTGCTGCCGCTTTTTTAAGTGGACGTGAGGAAATTTCACCTCCAATGTTTGCCCATCTGTTGAAGCAGTTAGATGTGTTGGAGCGATCGCCCATTTTGCTGGATCGTGAATGGTGCAGCGATCGCCTTCGGAATTATTGCCAACATCATGTGGGGTTGGATGAAGCACAACATATTCCCGTTGCGAAGAAGTTGCTATATCGGATTTGTGGCGAAAATCCAGAGGCTTGGAAACAGGCAATGAATGCCGCGATCGAGACTTTAGTTGCTCGAAAGCAGCTTTGGGATGGAATTTTGGCAGCGATCGTGCCAAGCGAATCCGTTAATGGTAGCGTTTATACCAAATCAGTCAACGTCGCCAATAGCTCATATCCCTCTTTCATCATATAGAATCCATTTGACATCTTTGAGAGACTTGAATTAGGGTAGGGATAGTGATGAGAGCAAATATCAAATGACCTACTCAAGCAGCTTGAAAGATCAGGAATGGGCAGTCTTAGAACCAGTTCTG
>JAYKGX010000406.1:0-19168 GCA_035285565.1 Synechococcales cyanobacterium | reverse complement strand
CAGAACTGGTTCTAAGACTGCCCATTCCTGATCTTTCAAGCTGCTTGAGTAGGTCATTTGATATTTGCTCTCATCACTATCCCTACCCTAATTCAAGTCTCTCAAAGATGTCAAATGGATTCTATATTTTGCATGAGGGGAGGGGGGGAGGGGGACGTGGCTTATTGATCTAAAAACGGCTGTAATTACTCTGTTTTACTGTACTGGAACCAAGGGGGAGCGATCGGGGCAAACTGCTCATAGGTTGCACCATTGTGCCGATGCCAGGAACGTGCTTCCGCCTGGGGCTGGTAGGATAAGCCATAGGCTGTGGAAACCCAAAATAGGGTCACCTCCTAAAAATACGGAACCTAAGAGGATCAGTGCCTGTCCATGAAGCCACAGTGCAGTCACGGTCATCAAGCTGGTGTAGACTGCCAGGATAATCCAACCCTTCGGATAGGTGGGTTTTGCATGGAGTGCGGATAATTTGGACTGGCGAAATAAACGGACAGATTGAGCGATTGTTGCCAAACTGCCAATCAACAAAATTCCGAGTCCGATGGGTGAACTCAACAACAGAACCGGTATTATTACGAGTTCCACTAAGAACTCCATCAATTCACCAGGAAAACGGCTCAGCCAAAGCAGTGAGAAACAAAAAATCTGAATGAGACCTAACAGGACTAACAAGAGTGAGGCTGGTATGAGTGAGGCTGACATTGTGGCTCGCGCTCGTTAACTATATCTGTATCTCTAATTGTCAGTGTAGCTAATTTAACTAGCTGGCAAACAGACCCACATCCCGTAGCAGATCGAGAAAAGCAAACACGGCGGGCGGTTGGAGCGTTTTACTGACCATTGCTGCCCCAATGATGCGCTCTAGTGGCACCGGGAGCGATCGCACTTCGATCGTGTCTGGAATCGGTAAGGCGGCTAATCTCGGCAAAATAGCGGAACCTAAGCCCTGGGCAACCATGCTGACAATGGTGGAATCTTCTTTAATCTCATAGGCTACCCGGAGCGATCGCCCCCAAGTTGCCCAATGGTCTCGCACGGCGGAGGTACATTCTGCATAGTTGTAGAGAATAAACGCTTCATTGTCCAGCATTTCCCAGGTGAGTTGGGGCGGAATTGCACGCGATCGGGGCAAAAGTACTACAAATTCGTCCCGCGTAATTTCCCAGGTGTCAAACTCCGGCGATCGTGGTAGCGGCACCAGCCCAATATCCACTTTGCCTTCCCGCAACAACTGTTCCACCACCGCTGGCTCCCCTTCGCTGAGGGTGACTTCAATGCTGGGAAAACGCTGGCAGAACTTTGCCATCTTGGCTGGCAATACATGGGTTGCTGCACTCCGAAAAGATGCGATCCTGACCTGACCGCCCTGAAGCCCCTTAGCGATATTGACCTCCTGTTCAATCTGGCTGCGCAAGGTCAGCATTTGACGGACAGGTTGCAGGATGCGCTCGCCGATTTGCGTAGGATAGGCACCAAACCGCCCCCGATGCAACAGCATGATGCCCAGCTCGTCTTCCAAGGCGGCGATCGCGCGGCTCACGGCTGCTTGGGACAGGTTGAGATGCAAGGCAGCAGCGGAAAAACTCCTATGTTCAACCACAGCCAGCAAGACTTGCAAATGTTCAATGTTCACAGTGGACACCTATTCGCTTTGAGAATTAATATGCCTCAAAAAGAGAGTTGTTTTCTCAAAAACGGATCAAGTAGCTTAGAGATAACTACTTAATAAATCGTTGAATCCCGCAAAGATTTGATGGACTCCGAATGGTGCTCACTCGCCTGTTTATTTACCCTTGAGTCATTAAACACCCTGCCCTATGAACTCGACTGCCATGTTCGACCTTGTTTCCTATACAAAATTTCGAGATACACCGAGTGTCAGCTTCTTTGATATTACGATCGCCGACTCCAATGCGCGGGATTTAGTGATTCATGAAGGTCCAGCGGTTAGTCCCAATAATACCGAGGACGGGCATTGGCAGTTTTATATGCATCCCCACCAAGAAGATAATTTGCTTGCCCTGTCTGGCGGACGGACGTTTTATTTAGTGAATTTTTCCTGGGACTATCCGTTCCACATGGTGCGGCTGCAGTCGAAGGGAGATATTTTGCGGATTCCGCCGGGAACCTTTCACCGCTCCGTGTCCGATCCTCAAGGTTCAATCGTGCTCAACCAAGCAGTGCGATCGCAAGCAGCTACGGTGGAATCTGAGTTTCGTGTGTATAACAGTGGTGAAATTCCTCGCTTGCTGCGGACGACTTCCCAAGTCGCACCTCCGCCCATGATGCATGGGTTTGAAAAGATTGAACTGCGATTGGCTTCCTGATGAATTATCAATCTCGATCGTCTACCCGATGATCGAGCAATTCGTTAAAGATAAGATTTTAGGATTTCTCCGATCGCCATTCCTGTTTTTTCCCAACTGAATTGCTTGGCTTGCTGTAAACCTTGAAAGCGAAGCTGTGATCGAACTTGAGGTTGTTCTACGATCATTTGCATGGCTTCAGCGATCGCGTTGACATTGTAGGGATCGACTAAAAGAGCTGCCTCTCCAGCCACTTCTGGTAAGGAAGAGAGGTTGGATGTGATCACGGGAGTCCCACAAGCCATCGCCTCTAGGACGGGTAACCCAAACCCTTCCCACAGACTCGGAAAGACAACGGCGATCGCTTGATTGATCAATCTGGGTAAGTCATCGTAGGCAACATAGTTTAAAAAACGCACCTGCACGCCTAAATCCCAAGCCTCAGCTTCTAACATCGGGGTATAACGCGGATCAGGAGTTCCTGCAATCCAAAATTCATAGTCTGAATGCTGAGGAAGTTGGGCAAAGGCAGCGATCGCTCGTTGTAGATTTTTGTGCGGATCGCAGCGACCGATGTAGAGAAAGTAGTTTTGGGTGGGTAGATCTAAAAACCTGAAATGGCTAGCGTCATGGGCAAGGGGAACGGATGTGAGCTTGCTAGCAGGGATCTTGTAAAAATCGATCGCATCCTGGGCAGTGGCTTCAGAATCACAAATCACATGCTTCGCTTGTTTCAAAACTTGAGGCACATAATAGCGAGCATAGGTGGTCAAGGGCGATCGCTTGCGGGGAAACCGAAGGGGAATCAGATCATGTAATGTTACAACAGATGGAATTCGACTCCACAATGGCATTTCTGGAATTGGCGTGAAAAGTAAGCTTCCTCTCAGTTGACGATGGCGGGCAGGCAGGCGAAATTGGGTCCACAGCAGGCGGCGTAGATGTCCTTTGCTGCCATGATCCGGATTCATATTCCCCGGAATGGCAATGTAATCAGAGTGATCGACAAAGTGATCGGGAAATTGCGGTAATGCGGCTTCACTAACCAGCAACTTCGGTTGGAACGATCGCAATGCTGGAATAATATTACGCGCATAGATGCTATGACCCGTCGGCTGAGTCATCAAAAATGATAGATTGATAATTAACTGCTCACTCATTCCCATTCTCTCCTCCAGCAACACCTCATGCTCAATCGATCCATGATTGGGTATTATTTTCCCGCCCTATCCGCTCAAAATCTGATGATAAGTAGCGATCGTTTTTTTAGCAGTTTTTAACCAAGAAAATTTCTTTGCCTGTTCATATCCTCGATCGCGCAACTGTTGTCTAAAGGCACGATCGCTGATGACTTTACTAATCGCTGTTGCCATTGCTGCGATATCATAGGGATTAATGAGCAGGGCTGCCAAACCTGCCACTTCTGGTAAGGAAGCCGTGTGACTGGTCACCACAGGCGCACCCAAGGTCATTGCTTCTAACACGGGCAACCCAAATCCTTCATAGTAGGAAGGATAAACGAATACATCCGCAAATTGATAAAACGCCATCACTTGCGCATCGGGTAAATAACTGAGGTGATGAATGCTATCTCGGTAGGGTGACTGAGCGATCGCATTGAATACCGATTCATACAGCCAGCCCTTTTGTCCAATTAAAATTAAATCGTGTTCAATGCCATTCTGAGCTTTTAAAGCGTTAAATGCCTGAATTAAACCCACCACATTCTTGCGCGGCTCGATCGTGCTGACAAACAATAAATAGGGTTTCTGCCAAGGATTTTCAAGCGTTGGATCAGGGATGCTATAGCGACTGGCTAAGGGCGTGACAAACACGCGATCGCTGGGCACCCCTAGGAACTCCACAATATCTCGCTTGGAGCTTTCTGAAATGGTGATAATGCCATCCGTCCACCGTAGACATCGCTTCACCTGATGAGTATAGGTTTTCACGACTTGATGGGTGAACTGGGGATAGCGCATAAAGGTCAGGTCATACAGCGTCATCACCCGCCGACTGTGCCGAAAGGGAAACACTGAATAATTAGTGCCATGAACCAGATCCGGTTGTCCAAACCATTGCTCTACCCTGGGGTGAAAGGCGATCGGATAGCGCAACCAGAGGTTAGACAACCGCACCGGAACTGGAAAGACCCGTAGGTTTGGCACTGACTGTAACGCTGGGGGAGGGGTTAAATCTGCCCGTAACCAACGCCCCAACCGGGGTTGATAGGCAAGCTGTAGTTCAAATGCTTCCTGCTCCGCCACCTGCATTAAACCCTGGATCAAATTCACCACATACAGACCCATGCCGCTCGGGCGCTGCATGACAGGGGTCACATCCAGAGTGAATCGGTTCATGGGAATGGCTTCATGGGGGCGGATAGCGCAGAACTTCCACATCATACCCCAACACTGGATCAGCAGACTGTGGAGTCTGGGTGGTGGGTCTGCTGTCCTGAGTTGCCCTAGGGTTTGTTGTTGTCTCTGTCTCCCGATCGCGAATAAAACAAAGGCGATCGATCGCTGGAGCCTTTTGAGATTCTAACCAATGGAGGACTGCTTCCGGCGATCGCCATAGGTCTGGATGGGGATCATACCCATGCGGACTGTAGCCAGAATAGCCATTAACCACGGGCACATTGACAGAAATTCCCGCCCACATCGCAATCAAATGTGCGTAGATATAGCGAAAACGGGATGGTAAATCTGTTGGCTCCACTCCCCAAATTTGCGCAAAACTGACCAGGCTGGAGCGATACCAATGGGGATGCGGCGTTCCCTCTGTGAAAAGATGACTGGCAGAATAATAGGCGACCTGGCACTGATTTTCTACCATGGCTTGGCTGAGGGTCTGGATCTGCGATCGCAATGACACCCCATCATAACTAGGCACTCGCCATAAAACCTGCTCTCCGATGATGAATAGGGTGAAGGTCACCAAACAAAGCGTTTTCCATTGCCGACGATATTTTCCTTGCTTCCAAAATTCACGCTTCAAAAAACTATCCAGCCAGACAAACCCCGCGATCAGCAAGCAGGGCAAAATAATCAGTCCAATCCGTCCAACTGCTCGAATCACCGAGGTTCCCGGCACGATGTGATAAACCAGCCACCAGAGGCTAATCCGAGCGGGAAAAATCAACGCCAGTGCCATCATCACGCCTGCCGCGATCGCAAATCCTATCATGATTTTGTAGCGAACCATTGGCATCCAAGTCGATCGACAATATCGATACCAGATCACACCCGCCATCAAACCCGCTAGCCCAAAGCCCAGAAACAGAAAATGCTCATGTACAGATGGTAAGTTGTGCAAAAAGGGTCTCAATCCCTTCGACCACAGATGACCCTGAGGAGGGACGGATAACCAGGATTGCAAGCGGGGAATGGTTCCAGAAAGGCTTCGATAGGAACGTCCTCCTAATACCCGTTTCATCTTCAAATAAGGCAGCAAAAAAACGTAGACTGCCCAGCCCCACAGTGTTAGGGTGACCCCTAAAAATGCTATATTTTTTTGAATAAATTGGCGTAACCGGAGTCGTGATTCTGCCCAAAGCCCGATCGCTACGCCTGTAAGTACTAATAAACTTAGCCCCAACAACCACCCTAAATAGATGCCACTTGCCATCTGCCAGTAGATCAACAGTAGTAACAGACTGAAGGAACGTCGGCGAGGCTGCTGCAGAAAATCCCAAGCAACCCAGAGTGCCAAAGGGGTCATGCAATGGGGAAACAGTTGGATATGGGAAATTCGCGCCATCCGCGTGACCGGGAAAGCAAATAGAAATCCCCCTAAGCCTGCCAGTAATGGTTGCACTTGCCAACGCTGGAGTACATACACCATGGCTGCAAAATTTAAACTGCTAACCGCCATGAGCCAGCCCACAAAAGCAAAATCTGGTTGCAATCCCAGGCGTAACAGCCAATAGAGGGGAGCCATGCCAAATAGGTTATCGGAAAAAGCTAATGCATTGGGATAGGGATAAAAAAAGCTAGGGGAATATAAAGTACCACGGTAGGCATGATCGCTGATCCAACGCCAAGAATGTTCTAGAAAATACTGATTCAGTCTTGTATCCCCTGGTTCTCCTGGCATTTGGGTAAAGTGGCTCAACCAAGTAGGATGAAAAGCAATTCCTAAACCGATGAGGCATAGCAAGCTGTATAGTACAGGGGTTGTCTGATTGGGTTCCCAAGCGCTTATGCACCCCATTCTTCGATTCGCTTTCATGATGAATTCGTTAACGCGACGGCTAACGCAACGACAGATGGGTAGAAGACTGGGTCTTGACGGATGATAATTCTGCGGGTGATGATTCTTTGGGCAGCACGGCGGGCTGGATGAGAAAATGTCGGGGCGATCGCAGCAGGTTGTACTTGAGGATGCAATAGATAGCCTGCACGCCATCTTTCCAGCCAATTTTCTTGCCTTCTTGATAGGTGCGCCCATTGTAGGAAATGCCAACTTCGTAGATGCGGCAATCTAACTTGGCAACCTTAGCGGTAATTTCGGGTTCAAAGCCAAACCGATCTTCTTCAATTTTAATCGACTGAATTAACTCACGCCGAAACGCTTTGTAGCAGGTTTCCATATCCGTCAAATTGATGTTGGTAAACATATTCGACAACATTGTCAGAAAACCATTACCGACCCGATGCCAGTAGTACAGAACGCGATGAGGGCGATCGGTCAAAAAGCGTGATCCATAGACCACATCAGCCTTGCCGCGCACGATCGGGTCAATGACCTTGGCAAATTCATTGGGATCATATTCCAAATCAGCATCTTGCACAATCACAATGTCTCCCGTGGCAGCCGCGATTCCACTTCTCAGTGCTGCCCCTTTGCCCTGGTTATGGGGATGGTAGATAATCTGATCTACTTGCCTTTCCATCTGCTGCTGCAAGAGTTCCCGAGTTCCATCCCGTGAAAAATCATCCACAATAATGACTTCGCAGTTCAAGGGTACTTGTTGAATGGCATCCACCACCTGTTGAATGGTGTTCAACTCGTTATAGCAAGGGATAATGACCGACAGCCGCATAGAAAACCTCCTCACCGTTCGAGAGGTATCATACACGATCTATCGTCGCCAACAAGCTTCTAGCCAGTCCACCAGGGTCAGCCGCGATCGCTGGATCGATTGCGCTACACTCCAGAGCTGGATCGCTTCTGGAACGCTTGTAATTTGCACCTGCAACGGTTGATGACTGCGGCAGTGACAGGTGAAATCTAATTCTTGTAACCGGGTGTAAAAGAGCCAACGATCGCTCCCTTCAATGGTGATCCAGGGCTGGGGTTGGGAGGCAGAGGAATGGGATGGCATCATGAATTTTGGAAGATAAGAGCGCTCAATTGGGCAAAAGAAACCAAATTAGATGAAATAAATTATTAATAACTCCGTTAAAAATTGCCGCTAATCATACTGCAATTAATTACTACTTAGAGGGTACTAAATGGTATCAACAGTTGGTGTAATAAGTACATTTGAACCCGATTAATTATGGAGTTTCTAGCTGATCAAAAATAGAATCTTTCTGTAGACAGTGTTGCAGCATTATTATCGTTTTTGATTAATCTCAGTTACGTTGTTGAAAACAATTTTTAGATTGATAGATAAACTGTGAGAAAAACTAGTATTTCCTGACAAGAACCCCGTACCCAGATGCGATCGCAACTTGAAAAATGCTGTTAAAGTGATGATCAAGTTCATCCAGTTAGATGGGCAGCAAAACTAGTGACCTGAGGAAAATTCACCCATGTCTGTGACTCAAACGTTAGTTCAAGCTTTTGATGCAATTGGCGAGAATCCAGTCGGCTTTGAGACCTCGGTAACCGAACCCATTTGTGAGGGTATGAACCTTGCCTTGGCTAGCTTCCAAGCCCTCTATTTGCAGTATCAGAAACATCATTTTGTCGTTGAGGGTGCAGAATTCTACTCCATCCATGAATTTTTTAATGACAGTGCTGATGCTACTAAAGGATACGTCCACGACCTTGGTGAACGCCTGAATGGCTTGGGCGGTGTGCCAGTCGCCAGTTTCTCCAAACTTGCAGAACTATGCTGCTTTACTCCAGAGGAGGATGGGATCTATAGCTGTCGCTCTATGCTCTCGTCCGATCTCACCGCAGAACAGGCTGTGATTAAACTCCTGCGCCGCTTGGCTGCACAGGCAGAGAGCTTGGGCGATCGCGCTACTCGGTTAATGTACGAGAAGATGTTACTAGAAACCGAAGATCGAGCCTTTCATCTATCACATTTCCTAGCGCCAGATACCCTCGTCACGATCGCGAGTAACAACTAGTCGCGAGTAACAAACTACCCATGAGTAGCAATTAATCACGAGTAACCACGAACTTGGAAGGTGACGTGAATGTTTTAGGTGGGTCATTTCCTCCTAAACTATGTCAGTGTCATCTTTTTCACTATACCCTTAATGCAATTTTATGTCATCTGTTAGCACCAAAAAAAGAGCCGAAGTAAAATACGACTCTCCAAGCGATCGCTGATTCATTGACTGTTCTGGGAGTTCAGCTCATCTTGCAGTGGGGGATATGTGTGTGTTGGGGGTCGGAATAAAGACAACTCCCCCCCTCTCCCACTCCCCCCTCTCCCACTCCCCACTAGAGTAACTGGAAGTTAGAGAAGCAATACTCCACACTTCCGTCAGTTTCCGTGGTAATGACCCGGCGGTTCAGGATGTAGAAATCCCCCACCTTTTCGTAGGAATCTTCAAAAACTTGCTTTTCGCCCTTTTGTGCCCCCGTTGCCGGATCGTGATACACAGAATCGTAGGTCGCTGATAGGTAACCTTCCCCCGTATCAAACGTGCTGAAGGTGTTGATTGTTACCACAGTGCCATGAATGTGGCGGTGAACTAGGGAGACCTCGTTATTGCGGACTTTGTAATGATCTCCTTCTCCTTTGCCCAGTACCATGACCTGCACGGCCCCATCCGCATCCGTGCTACCCAACTCAAAGGAATTGCCTGCATGGGTTTGCTCAAAGGGACGGCGCACCCGGTGAATGGCAATTTCCCACAACTGCCCCTGCACCGCTTTCAACACATCTTCGTTTTCAATGCCGCTGACTTCCCCTTTAAAGCCCATGCGCGCATCCGGCACCACCTTTGCTTGTCCGGAAAAGGTTACCTCTCCATGCTTGTAGGTCACATCAGCACTGTAGCCAGGAAAACTCGTATCCCAGGTGTAGCGATTCTCATAGGCCGCCCGAAAGAGTGCGGTCGCATCGATATTGACTGGCAGGTTCATAAGCGGTATTTCTCCATCAGCATTGCCTTTCCTATTCTAAAAGATGACAGTAGGGGATAGGCGAATCATGAAAGCAAATGGAACCCGATCGCGATGGAGCATCGCTATTGAGCAATGATGACGGGTTCCTGGAATAAGGGAATTGTAAAGGTCACGGTGGAACCCAGTCCCTCGCCCATACTGTAGAAATTCACCTCACCACCCATCTCATGCACGAGCGTTTGGGAAATCGCCAGACCTAAACCCGTGCCCCCATAGCGGCGAGTCAGCGATCCATCTACCTGGCTAAAGGATTGAAATAAGCGATCCTGCTTTTCTAGCGACACACCAATCCCCGTATCCGCCACTCGAATCATCACCATGCCAGGGCATTCCTGGGCTGTTAACGTCACTTTTTTGCGGATGAACTCGGTGGAAATGGTAATGCCCCCTTCATGGGTAAATTTGATCGCATTGCCGACCAGATTCAGCAAGACTTGATAGAGCCGCTTGTAATTGGCAAAAACGATGACATCATCGTGAGTCGGCAGCATTTGAATTTCAAAACTCAGTTTTTTTTGCGTGGCGGAGGTCGTTTGGGATTTTTCAAGCTGCATCAAGACTTCATTGAGATTGACCGGACTGCTGTCAATTTGCAGTTTTCCCGCTTCAATTTTGGCCAGGTCTAACACGTCGTTAATAATATCCAGCAGATGCTCTGCGGACTTGAGCGATTCTTCCAAAAATTCCCGCTGTTCTTCTGGGTCATCTGCCATGCCATCCAAAATCAGCTTGAGAAAGCCAATCATGCCATTTAACGGAGTTCTCAGTTCATGGGAGGTATTGGCAAGAAATTCACTTTTCAACCGAGAGGCTTCTTCAGCACTTTCCCGCGCTTCTTCCAAGGCTTCCTGCTTTCGCACCAAATTGTGATTGGCACGCTGCAATTCTGTAAATAATGAAGCATGGGCGATCGCGGTGCCCACTTGATCTGCCAGTTCTTCCAGAAAATCCACCTCCGCTTCGGTCCAATGCCGATCGCGATCGCGCTGACAGAGCATAATCAACCCATTGATCTGATCCTGATAGCCCGTTGCCACAATCAAGCGAGAGATCAGATGCTCTTCCTCTACAATGCGATCGCACACCACACAGTCATCATTGAGATCTCCCGATACCAGTGGCGCTTCATTCAGGCTAGGACGGAAATTTTCTAACGCCTGCTGACAACCGGGATCTTGGGCAATGTCGATGCTTTTTCCTTCCCAGGTTGGTAAGCCCGATTGGCGATATTCAGCTTTAACAGTGGCGATCGTTTGATCTTCATTGACCGCAAACACCAGGCAACGACTGACACTCAGGGTTGCCCCCAGCCCATCCACCGTCTGTTGGCGGATCGTATTCAAATCCAGCGTCCGCCGGATACTCCAGGCAATTCGGGTGAGCAGTTGGTGGTAGCGATCGGCCGCCAGCAAGGCCCCCATACTCCCAAACCCCTGGGGAATCACTTCTGGGTGCAACAGTGTTCCACTCACCGCAATTTGGGGTGGATTGTATGGCAATAGGATCCGCCCCATGTCAATCTGCCAGCTCAGCGTCTCTCCTCCACAGCGAAAGTCACAATCAAATCGGACTGGATCGCCCGTCTGCAAAACCTGTTGCAGGATTTGTAGGTAACTCTCCATCTGAGCCGGACGAAAGACAGACTCTTCCCAGCGTCCAATGATTTGAAAAAGGGAGAGACCATAGCGCTCTAAATCCTCCCAGTAGAAGGAAAGAAACTGTCCACTGGCATGTTGGGTAAAGACCAGATCCGGGGTTTGTTCTAGGTCAGGCGGGGACATGGGCACAGTAGGCAAGGGTAAGGAAGCGGACGAACAATTGAGGGGAGCTACCATGATCTCTCTAACGGGTCTCTAAAAGCAAGGGTAGTACAGCCTGGGGCATGATCTGAAGGAAGCGCACCACAGGCAAGACACAAAATGATACAGGCACTGCGACCATTAATCAGGCTAATAATCAGGCTAATTCAGTCAAATATTCAGTCTCAGCAGCAGTAGGCTGAGACGGAGCATAAAACTGGGTGGTAAGACGGGACGGTAAGACTAGGCGGAACACACTACAATATCTTAGATGTTTGAAGAATGGTCTAGATCCTATCGAGCCATACCAGGTCTCGGTTCCAGAAATGTCACCTGATCATGCTATCGAGTAATGCTATCTAGGGATTATCTTAGATAAGTCAGACTGTCTTGAATACTGTCTACCCATACAATTTTCGTAGACCCTCCCTTTTCCTTAGACCCTTCTGCTCAGCTACTACCTACCCTGCCATGACCGACGTACCTGTCAGCCGTATCCGCAATTTTTCCATCATTGCTCACATTGACCACGGGAAATCAACCCTGGCCGATCGCTTGCTTCAGGCAACGGGCACGGTGGAAGCGCGGGAGATGAAGGAACAGTTCCTCGACTCGATGGATTTAGAGCGGGAGCGGGGGATTACCATCAAGCTGCAAGCCGCCCGCATGAATTACCAGGCAAAAGATGGGCAGCACTATGTGTTGAACCTGATTGATACGCCGGGGCATGTGGACTTTTCCTACGAAGTGTCGCGATCGCTGGCTGCCTGTGAAGGGGCATTGCTAGTGGTAGATGCCTCCCAGGGCGTGGAAGCGCAGACCCTCGCTAATGTCTATCTTGCCCTAGAGAACAATCTAGAAATCATCCCCGTCCTGAACAAAATTGATCTCCCCGGAGCCGAACCCGATCGCGTCAGAGAGGAGGTGGAAGAGGTCGTTGGGTTGGACTGTAGTGAAGCCATCCTCGCGTCTGCTAAAGAAGGCATTGGAGTGCCAGACATTCTAGAAGCGATCGTTCAAAAAGTGCCACCGCCTCAGGATACGATCGAGAAACCCCTGCGGGCCCTAGTATTCGACAGTTATTACGATGCCTATCGCGGCGTGATCGTCTATTTCCGGGTCATGGATGGCAAGCTCAAGGTGGGGGATAAGGTTCGCTTCATGGCTTCCGGCCGGGACTATGTGATTGATGAACTGGGGGTTCTGTCGCCTAACCAGGTCAAAGTCGAAAATCTTCACGCGGGGGAAGTGGGCTATCTCGCCGCTGCTATCAAGGCTGTCGGGGATGCTCGGGTGGGGGATACCATTACCCTGGCAAACAAAGCTGCACCGGCACCGCTTCCAGGCTATATCGAAGCCAAGCCCATGGTTTTCTGCGGCATGTTCCCCACGGATGCCGATCAATTCCCTGATCTGCGGGAAGCGTTGGAAAAACTGCGCTTAAACGATGCGGCCCTGCAATTTGAGCCAGAAACCTCTAGTGCCATGGGGTTTGGGTTCCGCTGTGGCTTCCTGGGGTTGCTGCATATGGAAATTGTTCAGGAACGCTTGGAACGGGAATATAACCTAGATTTGATTACCACGGCTCCCTCGGTGGTCTATCGCGTCACCACGATCAAAGGCGAAACCCTCATGATCGACAACCCGGCCCATCTACCCGATCCCCAATACCGGGAAAAGATGGAGGAACCCTACGTCCAAGTCGATATCATCACCCCCGAAACCTATGTGGGCACTTTGATGGAACTGAGCCAAAGCCGTCGGGGGGTGTTCAAAGATATGAAATACCTGACTCCGGGGCGCACCACGTTGATCTATGAAATTCCCTTAGCGGAAGTGGTGACAGACTTTTTTGACCAGATGAAATCGCGATCGCGGGGCTATGCCAGCATGGAGTACCAACTCATTGGCTATCGGGAAAATAACTTGGTCAAATTAGATATTCTGATTAATGGCGATCCGGTGGATCCGCTGGCGACGATCGTGCATCGCGATAAGGCCTACGGGGTCGGACGCGCATTGACCGAGAAGTTGAAGGAGTTGATTCCGCGCCACCAGTTCAAGATTCCGATTCAAGCCTCGATCGGCTCTAAAGTAATTGCGAGTGAACATATTCCTGCCCTGCGCAAAGATGTGCTAGCCAAGTGCTACGGTGGCGATATTTCTCGGAAGAAGAAATTGCTGCAAAAGCAGGCGAAGGGTAAAAAGCGAATGAAAGCAATTGGGACCGTGGATGTGCCGCAGGAGGCTTTTATGGCGGTGTTGCGGTTGGGGCAAGATGGCGGTTAAGGGTTGCCCGAATCCCTGGAATGATAGCGCGCGATCACCCCTTCCGTGAATTTGCGGGATGCCAGAGCCTGTCAGAGCCTGAAAATGTAAAAATTTTGTGAAGGCGTGAGTTAGATCTACTGAGTTCCCATTGGAAGTTGATAGGTTGTTAAGAACGATCGTCTTAAGGAGGCATTCCAGAAATCGTCCCCCTGGCAGCTCTCTACTTTTTCCATGTCACCTACGGGAAAAGCAGCGATTTGTCAATAATCTCTCTCTCGGTAGATATGAGTAGATGGTCAGATCCAGCCCTACGATCGTCGTAGACTATGCCCTAGTTCCGGGTATTCTTGAGGGCAACGTATTGCAGGTGATCGTCAGACAATCGGACCCCTGGTCTAGGAATCTGATTTCACCAAGCTCTTGTTCAATTTCGGCTCATCTATATTCTCTGAAATCAATATGCGAATCTTAGTGACGGGCGGCGCAGGTTTTATCGGTTCCCATCTCATCGATCGCCTGATGGTGGCTGGACATGAAGTGATTTGTCTGGATAATTTTTATACGGGGACTCGGCGCAATGTCATGAAATGGCTGGATCACCCAAACTTTGAACTGGTTCGCCATGATATCACGGAACCCATTCGACTAGAGGTCGATCAAATCTATCACCTGGCTTGTCCTGCCTCTCCAATTCACTATCAGTACAATCCCGTCAAGACGATTAAAACGAATGTCCTGGGCACCATGAACATGCTGGGGCTAGCTAAGCGGGTCAAGGCGCGATTTTTCCTCGCTTCGACCTCAGAAGTCTATGGGGATCCGGAAGTTCACCCCCAGCCGGAAGAATATCGCGGCAACGTCAATCCGATCGGCATTCGGAGTTGTTATGACGAAGGAAAGCGCGTGGCAGAAACCCTTTCCTTTGATTACCACCGCCAAAATGATGTGGATATTCGAGTTGTGCGGATTTTCAACACCTATGGACCTCGCATGTTGGAAAATGACGGGCGGGTGGTCAGCAATTTAATCGTGCAAGCCCTGCAAGGCATTCCCCTTACAATCTATGGTGATGGCTCCCAAACCCGTAGTTTCTGCTACGTATCAGACTTGGTGGAAGGCTTTATTCGCATGATGAATGGCGACTTCATTGGTCCGGTGAATTTAGGCAATCCGGGGGAGTACACCATTCTGGAACTGGCAAAGACCATTCAGGATATGGTCAATCCAGAAGTGTCCTTGAAATATGAACCCCTGCCCCAGGATGACCCTCTGCGCCGCAAACCCGATATTACCCGCGCTAAGCAGCATTTGGGTTGGGAACCGACGATTCCCCTGAAGGAAGGGCTGGAACTGACGATTGCCGATTTCCGGGAACGCTTGGGCGATCGGGCGATCGCGGGCAAGTTGACCTCAGTTTAAACGTGAGTTTGACGAATCCTGGCGAGCCGTTAGTGAAGCCTCCCGGAATGGGAATCCCCCTAGCCCCCTGAATAAGGGGGAACCGAGCCAAAATTAAGAAAGAGACATCGTTATAGACTCTGATTTAGGTGACTTTTCGGGTTGAAGTCCCCCTTATTAAGGGGGATTTAGGGGGATCGAAAGATTGACGGGAATCGAGTTTCGTCGAACTGGCCTCAGTTTAGGGGGTCGCTCAGCCTTCCTCTCGGGTTAATTTCTGTCAGTTGAACTCACGAGTTGTCCCCTGCTGTAGCGACTTTTGCAGTGATCGAGGCGCTAGCAGGGCAACTTCAAACAAGGGGAAAACTACTGATAGTGCTATCGATCTCAATTTATGTTGCTTACTAAAAGGGGAACTGCGATGCGTGTTTGTGTCATTGGTACAGGATACGTCGGTCTGGTGACAGGGGTTTGTTTAGCTCACATCGGGCACCATGTGATCTGCGTAGACAACAACGAAGCCAAGGTCAACTTGATGAAGGCTGGACAATCCCCCATTTTTGAACCGGGGTTGTCTGAGTTGATGCAAAGTTCCATCCAAGCAGGGCGACTGGAATTTACCAGTGATCTGGCGGCTGGGGTACAGCATGGTCAAATTCTCTTTATTGCTGTGGGCACTCCCGCCCTCCCCACCGGAGAAAGTGACACCCGCTACGTAGAAGCTGTGGCGCGGGGGATTGGGGAAAATCTCAATGCCAGCAGTGACTATAAGGTGATTGTCAATAAGTCCACGGTGCCCATTGGGTCGGGGGACTGGGTGCGCATGATTGTCCTCGATGGGGTAATGGAACGCCAAAAAGCCCTGAAGGAGGCGATCGCAGAACCCGTCCTCGTGGGTGGGGGTAGCAGTTCGGCGCTCCATTCCGGTTCAGAGCCAGAATTTGATGTGGTGAGCAATCCTGAGTTTCTGCGGGAAGGTTCAGCGATTTATGACACGTTTAACCCCGATCGCATCGTCTTAGGGGGCAACAGCCAGAAAGCGGTTCAGCTCATGAAAGAACTCTACGAACCGATCGTGACTCGTGCCTTTGCAGAAGATTCCACGCTGCCTCAGGTGCCTGTGGTGACGACCGATCTCAGTTCCGCCGAGATGATTAAGTATGCAGCAAATGCCTTCTTAGCAACGAAGATTAGTTTTATCAATGAAGTTGCGAATATCTGCGATCGGGTGGGAGCCGATGTTACTCAGGTGGCAGCCGGGATTGGTCTGGATTCTCGCATTGGCAATAAGTTCCTGAATGCGGGGCTAGGGTGGGGTGGGTCCTGCTTCCCGAAGGATGTGTCAGCGTTGGTGCATACGGCGGATGACTATGGCTACGAAGCCCAGTTGCTGAAGTCAGCAATTCAGGTAAATACCCGCCAGCGGCTGATTGTGGTGGAAAAGCTGCAACAGGTGCTGAAAATCCTGAAAGGGAAAACGGTGGGTCTGTTGGGGCTGACCTTTAAGCCAGATACGGATGATCTACGGGATGCTCCTGCGTTGGTGTTGATTGAGAATTTGGCGCGGCTGGGGGCCAAGGTGAAGGCCTATGACCCAATTATTTCTCAGTCTGGAATGCGCCATGGCATTTCCGATGTGATTGTGGAAACGGATCCCCAACGGTTGGCGGATGGCTGTGATGCTTTGGTGCTCGTGACGGAGTGGGGCGAGTTTAC
This sequence comes from Synechococcales cyanobacterium, assembly GCA_035285565.1. GTDB lineage: Bacteria > Cyanobacteriota > Cyanobacteriia > Leptolyngbyales > Leptolyngbyaceae > JAYKGX01. The sequence goes on along the minus strand of JAYKGX010000406.1, from coordinate 2,361 downwards.
TGGGCTGGATTATGGCAAGATGGCGAAGCTGATGACGAGTCCGATTATGATTGATGGTCGGAATTTCCTGGATCAGGCTAAGTTGGAGGGGGCTGGGTTCCGCTATTTAGGAATCGGTCGTTAGAGAAGGCGATCGGGATTTTCAATTCTCAATCATTGGCTTTGGGTGGGCGATCGATTAGGTCGCTCACTTTTTTTGTGGGAATGGCTAGGGTGTAAGGTCTTTGGGTTTGGGGCAGGAGGGGTTGGTTTGGGCAGGTGGGCCAGCACCAATGGGGACGATCGCACGGTACCATGGGAGTCTGTGTTTTTCAGCGTGGGGCTTCTATGGCGCGATCGTCGCGACTGCGGCAATTGGGGATCTATCTGCAACCTCACCGGAAGCAGGCAATTTTAGGGGTTGGGGCACTGTTTCTGGTCAACCTGATGGGGGTGGTGATCCCAGGGTTGATTGGGGCGGCGGTCGATGAATTGAAACTGACCTTTAGCTTCGATCGCATTCTCACCTATGTGGCGATCGTGGGGGCAATGGCGACGGTGATGTGGGTCATCCGCATGACCTCCCGCCTGTATCTATTTGGGGTGGGGCGGCAAGTTGAATTTGACCTGAAACAGCGAATTTTTGACCATTTGCTACGGATGGAGCCAGCCTACTTTGCCAGCAACTCCATTGGTGATTTGATCAACCGTGCCACCAGTGATGTGGATAATATTCGTCGCTTGCTTGGGTTTGCCATTCTCAGTTTGGCGAATACGATTTTTGCCTATGGGTTGGGTCTGCCGAAGATGCTGCTCATTGATGCCCGTCTGACGCTGGCAGCCCTGGTGGTCTACCCGGTGATGTTGATCTTGGTGAATATATTTAGCAACCGCCTGCGATCGCAACAAATTGAAGTGCAGGAAAAGCTGTCTGACCTGAGTGAACTGATTCAGGAAGATATGAGTGGCATTTCACTGATTAAAATTTACGCCCAGGAAGATAACGAACGGCGGGCGTTTCAGTCGGTGAATGAGCAGTTGTTTGATGCCAATTTGAGTTTGGCCCAAACCCGCAGTTTTCTGTTTCCGCTGCTGCAAGGATTGGCCTACGGTAGTGGCTTGATTCTGCTCTGGCTGGGGGGCAGTGCCATTCAACGGGGAGAAATTCAAGTGGGTCAATTTATTGAACTGTTTCTGCAGGTGGAACGGTTAGCTTTCCCCACCGCACTCTTGGGCTTTACGATCACCGCCTATCAACGGGGTGAGGTCAGTATCGATCGCATTGAGGCGATCCTCTCAGTCCAACCGAAGATTCAAGATCAGCCCGATGCCCAGGACTTAGATCTCACAACCGTACGGGGTGAATTAACGGCCGATCGCCTCACCTATGCCTACAACACCCAGTTTCACCAGAAAGAGAGTGATCCAGTGCTGGCATTAGATCACGTCAGTTTTACGATTCAACCGGGCGAGACGGTGGCAATCGTGGGGGCGATCGGCTCAGGGAAATCCACTTTAGCGAATGCAATTCCTCGTCTGCTGGAGATTGCCCCAGGTCAGCTTTTTCTAGATGGTTTGGATATCACACAGATTCACTTGCAGGACTTAAGGGCGGCGATCGCCTATGTGCCCCAGGAAAGTTTTCTGTTTAGTACCTCCATTCGGAATAACATCTGCTATGGCTTGCCCCATGCCGATCAGTCCACCATTGAACAGGCTGCTCGGGAAGCCCAAATTCATGCAGAAATCCTCAATTTTCCGCAGCAATACGACACGATCGTCGGAGAACGAGGCATTATGCTTTCAGGCGGGCAACGGCAACGAACGGCATTAGCACGGGCGCTCCTGGTTGATAGTCCAATTTTGATCCTGGATGATGCCCTCTCCAGTGTGGATAATCAAACCGCCACCCAAATCCTCAAAAACCTGTCAACGGGTACAGCTCGCAAAACCGTGATCTTCATCTCGCACCAACTCTCTGCCGCTGCCATGACCGATCGCATTTTTGTTATGGATCACGGTCGCTTAGTCCAAGTGGGGTCCCATGAAGTCTTATTAGCCCAAACAGGACTCTATCGCGATCTCTGGCAACAACAGCAACTTGTGGCTGCACTAGAAGATTAGTCCCTAGGCAAAGGGAGATCGGGGCAAAGGGAGATCGGGGGATGCGGGGCAACCAATTTCCTCTCACACTCCCGTTAAGCCTCACCTTTGAATTCAATCCAATCCCACCAGCGATTCAGAGGGAAATAGAGGACAGGGGTCCAGAGGCTGCTGAGAATGGCGGAACTGAGGGCAATTAACTGGTGGTATTTCCAAATTTCCACGAGCGATCGCGTTCCTAGCAAGCTAAACTGCAAGGCCATAATCGTTTCTGCCACC
>JAYKGX010000405.1:0-3890 GCA_035285565.1 Synechococcales cyanobacterium | reverse complement strand
TAATTGGTAGGTTTCCACCAGCGTCTTCAGAACAGACTTGAGTCTTAATTTCCCTTCATCCTTAATCCGACCATTGTCGATGGAAATCCCAACAAACCACTTGCCATCGCCCTGTTCATGCCAGCCGAGGAAATCTTCGTAACGCCATTCGGGCAGCTCGCGCAAGGGCTGGAAGGACTGACCCAAATAGCTTTCTACTTTGGCTTTAAAGGCTTCCACGCCCCAATCATGGACTAAATATTTCAACCGGGCATGACGACGATCGCTGCGATCGCCATAATCCCGCTGGGTCGCTACGATCGCCTTGACCGCATCATACACATCCGCCGCCGCTACATAGCCAATTGGATCCGCAATGCGCACAAAGGTTTCTTCCTTGCCATGGGTGCGCCCCAAACCGCCGCCTGCATATAGGTTAAACCCTTCTACATTGCCTGCTGCGTCACAGAGGACTACCAGAGCGAGATCCTGGGAGAAGAGATCTACAGAATTATCTCTTGGCACTGTCACACAAATTTTGAACTTGCGAGGCATGTAGTGGGTGCCATAGATCGGTTCGCAATTGTCTGGAAAAATTGTGCCATTGACATCGCGTTGTCTTGCAGCGACTACATCGGGATGCTCTTCGCCCGAAACGACTTTTTCGCCATCCAGCCAAATTTCGTAATAAGCACCCGTTTGAGGGGTCAGCAGATCGGCAATCCGATTGGCATATTCCCGCGCATGGTTGTAGGCGGGTTGATTGCGAAAGGGGGCTGGGGGTGCCATGACATTGCGGTTCACATCCCCACAGGCTGCCAGGGTCGAGCCTAGGTTGTTGACGATCGCGGCGATCGTGGGCTTTAAATCTTGCTTGAGGATGCCATGCAGTTGGAACCCTTGCCGAGTCGTGGCGCGCAGGGTGTGGTTGCCATACTGATCTGACAAGCGATCGAGGGTGAGGTAAAGCTGGGGCGGGATAAATCCACCGGGGCTGCGAGTTCGCAACATCATGCGATAGTCTTTGCCCTGTCCCTTTTGACGGTTATCCCGATCATCTTGCTGATAGGAACCATGGAACTTGAGCAGTTGCACCGCTTCTTCGCTGAAGTGGTCAGCATCATTGAGCACCTCTGAGGCGATCGGCTCTCGCAGGAAATTACTACGTTCCTTGATCCCCTCTACTTTCGATGGCTTTTTCTCCAAGACAACTGAGGAATCCACTGCAGGACTGGATGTCGAGATAACCGGAGTCGATGCTTCAACGATCGGGGCTTCAACGATCGGAACCGGACTGGATTCCTCGCTCACTGGGGCAGAGGTCTCAGCAAGACTCAACTCGGGGGTCATTGCAGCGGCGATCGTTTCAGAAGCAGCCTGCTCAGGGATGATTGCCTGTTCAGACAAAGATGTTGCAGCAGCACCGTCCTCGGGGGTTGCAGCAGCGGTGTTATCAGATGTATGCTCAGCAGCAGAAGTAGCGGATGTCATGACCATGTGATGCAATAGGGCTATCCCCAGTAAGTCTATCGGAAATGTGATGAATATAACTATTTTATCATCTTTGGTTCTTGGATCCGATCGCAGCTTAAAAATCTCAACTGAACCCCTCCAGAACCGCCATGGATCATAGACCGTCACGGGCAAGACACCGTCACGAGCAATACATTGCCATGGGCAATAATCAGTATATGGGGGTTAGGCATCTCCGTTATGGCAGAAGCTTGAATTTTTGCAGCGATGAGGGTTGAGTAGGCTGGTTAGGGTCATCCTACCGAGACTTCGACCAGGCTTGAAACATTGGCAGGAAAGGGTTTGGGCTAGTAGCAGCCTCAGGGGCAGGCAAGCCAGATGGCTCAAGCTGCGGATCGCGCCAAGAGTCCTCCTCCTCTGGAACAGGTGCAATGGGGGTAAGGGCAGGGCGAGATGGGATGGGGAGCGGTTGGGGAGCGTGAACTGCTAGGGACACCGCTGTAAAGAGCACCCAATAGATATTGGTTAAGTCCAGCAGATAACTCTCAGTGCAGTTATTAATCAGCAACAGAGTGAGAAAGGCAAGCGGCAGAGAATCCTCACCTCGGTTGGAACCATAAGCTCGGCGGAGGGCGGTGATATAGGTGACGAAAAAGCAGAGAAAGAACAGCCCCAGACCAATGAAGCCATTATCCAAAGACAGGTCGATAAATCCATTGTGGCAATTGGGGGGAATATAACCGTAGTTGACCGATCGCCCCGCTGTGAGCGCCCGATAGCTCCCTTCTGCCCAAAAGACCCCGCGTCCAAACCCGAAGAGGGGCTTTTCCATCAAGGCTTGCAGCGCTGATCCCCACATGGGAATGCGTCCTGTTAAGGTCGGATCCTTTCCTAATGCCGTCAGTAGATTGACCCACTGGCTCAGGACGACAGTAATTACGGTGCCGCCCACCAGCAGTCCCAGGTCGATCAAAATGACGGTGATTTTGCCCTTCCAGCGAAAGGATCGGTAGAGGTAGAGCAAAAATAGGTTAATAAAAAATAATAGTAAAGCTCCTTTAGATGTGGAAAGGAGCATCAGCGCCATTGCCAAAAACACCCCAACCGCCTTGACAATTGGTTGAAGGGGTAACAGGGTGAAACAAGCTGCCGCCAGGGACATCATGCTCCCAAGGGCATTTTTGAAGACGTAGATGCCTTTCCAAGCGCCCACATGTTCATCCTGGTGAATACCAATGTAGGGGACTCCGATCGCTAGCAGAATACTGAGAATTGCACCGAGCAACAGCGAGCCGGAGAAAAGACGCAATTGCTGTTTGAGGGTGAAACGGGTGCCCAGGTAAAAGCCAAAGGTTGCCATTTGCCACACTTCACGACTTTTATCCAAGCTGAGGGCAAAGTTCTCTGACCATACAAAAGAACAACTGACCCAAACTGTGAGGAGGATGAGCAGAGGATTCTGAGTGGCGACCGTCAAGCTCCGTTTCCAGCGTAAGCAGAGCAGCAGACCTGCCATCCCCCACACGAAATAGCGCAATGGGGTGGCTAGGACGATTGGAATCAGAGCGGGGGCTCCCGGTTTGCCACCAAACAAGCCGACTCCAGTAAAAAAGGTGAACCCAAAGATCACAAAGACGATCTCAGCGATCGCGATAAATCGTTTCATGGTGCTGTTCTGCTACTCACCGCGTTAGGGTACCCATCTTTCCTCTTGCACTGGAGATTCTGCCAACCCGGATGGCTGTTCAAAATCCCTCTTATGGTGGAAAGGGAGAGGGGGAGAGAGAGGAGAGGGGGGGAGGGGGAGAGGGGGGGTGCAAAAGTAGGAGGGAGGGGAGAGGGATGGTCTATGGGTTTTGCCATTTCTGGGCGATCGGCATTCGCCAACCTGTGCCAAAGGCACGATCGGTGATTTTCAGCCCAGGGGGAGCTTGCTTGCGTTTGAATTCAGCAATTTTGATTAGGCGAGCCACTTTGGCAACCGTTTGAGGATCATGTCCTGCGGCGACGATCGCTTCCGTCGATTGGTGTTGTTCAATCATCCGGTGCAGTATATCATCGAGAATGGCATAGTCCGGTAGGGAATCGCGATCGAGTTGTCCTGGTTTCAGTTCTGCGCTGGGGGGTTTCATGAGGATATGTTCCGGAATTGGCGGCAAATGGGGCAATAAATGCGGCCTCGATTGGGCATTCAGCCATTGGCAAAGGGAATACACCCGCGTTTTAGGCACATCCGCGATCGCTGCTAACCCCCCATTCATATCGCCATAGAGGGTGCAATAACCCACCGCCATTTCTGATTTATTGCCAGTGGAAAGCAAGAGATAGCCAAATTTATTGGCAATGCCCATCAGCAGAGTGCCACGAATTCGAGATTGTAGGTTTTCTTCGGCTACTCCAAATTCTGTGCCTGCAAATAGTTCCGCTAAAGCGCGATC
>JAYKGX010000404.1:0-4515 GCA_035285565.1 Synechococcales cyanobacterium | reverse complement strand
GATAACGCCATTGCCACCCAGCGTGTATCGTTACTGCGATCGAGGATCTGCCGAAATTCACCTTCTAAGGCACTATAGATCTTTGGATCCGCCAGATAGAGTTGCGTACTCACCTGCATCACCATGTCCAGATTCCGGAGTTGTGCTTGAGAGAATTGCTTGGGTTCAGTTTGATAGGTTTTGCGTAAGAGTTGCTCGATCGCTTGAGCCACAAAAGGCTGCCGAGGTTCTGTCACTGCCGTGGTCCAGAGCAGGTTTTTCCAATGAGTCGCCTTGTCATCGGTAAAGGGATGGCGCTGTAGGTCGTAGTTTCCCGATCGGACTTGCTGTTCCTGCTGTTGGCGCTGTTGCGATCGGGCAGCGGCCAGAGCTTGAGGTTGGGTTTTCGGCAGAATCAATTCCGGGCGGGTATCAGCCGTGGAGAGCAAAATCGGACGAGACAACCCTCCCAGCACAATCAAGCCTAGCCATAGCAACGGACGTACTCGACGTGTTTTCTTGCCCGAAAATGACATGAGTTCTCCCCTCCTAGGGCAGATTCAAACCAGACAACCAGCGTCCTATCCCATTTATCCATTGGCGATAGTGATCCCCCCCTAGCCCCCTTGATGAAGAGGGGGAAATTGAGCCGAAAGCGGGTTGAACGTGTAGGTTCCCGCAATGACAAGTTGATTGGGTAGTAGAACCAATGTTTGGGCAAGCCACGTTTTTTAACCTTAGCGGAGAAATCGACGCAAGCCCATGCAATTCATGCAAATATTCATATCTTTATCATGCTCTCCTGGCTCACACCCCCTAGCTTCAGATCCCACACAAAGTTGGCACAAAAAGGGCGATCGCATTTTTTCACCACTGAGGAACTTTGTCTGTTTTCCGAAAATCTTTATGATTAGAGTCTCTGTGCTAGTATCTGTGATGTTTGAGGAGATGATGTCGTTGTGCAGAGCTGATTAGATGAATGCTGATTAGATGAATGCTGATTAGATGAATGGAGGGATAGGCTGGCAACCCAGACGCGCAAGGGTCATGAAGATTGAGAGCACAGTTTGTAGGAAATTTCCTAGAAGGTTCTTCTAAATCGAATGACTTTACGTATCAAAGGTACCATCCCATTTGCCCGCAATCTGCTCAACTAGGTTTTGTGGTGGTAGAGGAGTAAACGAGCGTGACAAATCAATCCTTAGGATTTTCGGGGTTCTCGCATTCTAGGATTCAACCGGAACCCGTTCGTGTGGGGGTGATCGGCGTTGGCAATATGGGTCAGCATCACACGAGGGTTTTGAGCCTGTTGAAGGATGTGAAACTGGTCGGAATTTCAGATGTCAACCTTGAGCGAGGGCTGGAGACTGCAAGCAGATACCAGACTCGCTTTTTTGACGACTATCATGATCTGCTGGAACATGTGGATGCCGTTTGTATTGCCGTACCAACGCGTTTGCATCACATGGTGGGGCTGGCAGCGTTGAAGGCCGGAGTGCATGTCTTGCTCGAAAAACCGATCGCCGCGACGATCGCCGAAGCCGAATCCCTGGTCAATGCCGCTGCTGAACAGCAATGTCTGCTACAGGTGGGGCATATTGAACGGTTTAATCCGGTCTTCCAAGAGCTAAATAATGTGCTGAAAACGGAAGAACTCCTCGCCTTGGAAGCCCATCGCATGAGTCCCTACAGCGATCGTGCCAATGATGTGTCGGTGGTGTTGGATCTGATGATTCATGACATCGACTTGATTTTGGAATTGGCCGCTTCTCCGGTCGTGCGCTTAACCGCCAGTGGCAGCCGAGGTAGTCTCAGTTCCCGCTATTTGGATTACGTTACCGCTACCCTTGGGTTTGCCAATGGTTTTGTCGCAACTCTGACAGCCAGTAAAGTCACCCATCGCAAAACCCGCAAAATTGTCGCCCATTGCAAGCGATCGCTCACTGAAGCCGACTTCCTTGACAATGAGATTCTGATTCATCGCCAAGCCCATGCCTATAGCCAATCCAGCTTTGGGCATTCCTGCTACCGTCAGGATGGGATTGTGGAAAAGGTCGCCATCAGCCGGGTGGAACCGCTCTATGCGGAATTGGAGCATTTTGTCGCCTGCGTCCGGGGGGGCTTACAACCCTCGGTCGGGGGCGAGCAAGCTCTACAGGCTCTGCGATTGGCTAGCTTGATTGAGCAAATGGCGATGGATGGTCAGGTTTGGCAGCCTTCCGATCGGGTGGGGGCGATCGAAACCCCAGCGTTGTCGATCTAGGTCTGTCGATCGAGGCTTGTCGATCGAGGCAACGTGAATGAACGTGAGTTCGACGAATCCGGTTGCCCCGATCCCCCTAGCTCCCTGAATAAGGGGGAACCGAACCCAATTCAAGTGTTCAGCAATTCGTCGTTCAACTCATTCCCGTTTGCTTTTCGGTTTGAAGTCCCCCTTCATAAGGGGGATTTAGGGGGATCGAGAGCTTGACGGGAACCGAGTTTCACCGAGTTTCGCCGAACTGACGTTTACACAAGTCCCGACGATCTCCCTTCTTACCTCTTGCAGTCCCCCTTCCTCTTGCAGTCTCCCTGACTAAGGCAGAGTTAGGGGGATCGCCGGATTTAGCGAGATCGGGGCATTGGGGAAATCAAGTTTCGTCGAACTGATGTTGGATTTAATTGGACACATCAGACCCATGACTGTTTTATTGGAGACTTCCCGTCTCTTGCTCAGACTGGCCACTCAGCAGGATATTCCTCACCTGTTGGACTATTTTCATGCCAATGCCGACTTCCATCGTCCTTTTGAACCCATACGCCCAGAGGGTTGGCTAACGGTGGCATTTTGGCGATCGCAGGTACTGAAAAATTTTCGGCAGTTCCAGCAGGGGCAAGCGCTGCGCCTATTTCTGTTCGATCGCGCCGATAATCGCACGGTGGTAGGGATGGCAAATTTTACCCAGTTCTATGGCTATCCCTTCCATGCCTGTTCCTTGGGCTATGGGTTAGCGGAAACGGCTCAGGGACAAGGGTTGATGCAGGAAGCTTTGGAAGCTGGGATCCGCTACGTCTTTACAGAGATGCATTGTCACCGGATTATGGCTAGCTATATGCCCAGCAATCAACGCAGTGCTAAGTTACTCCAGCGTTTAGGATTTCAAATTGAAGGATCGGCCAAAGACTATCTCTTAATCAACGGTCAATGGCAGGATCATATTCTAACCAGTTTGATCAATCCAGCCTGGGCATAACCAGCGCAGGGCATGAGGAGTCGCATGGGACGAGGAAGCACGACGATCGCAGCGATCGCGACGGCAATTGTGCCGGAACAGGGAAGTGTGGGCATTGTGCGGCTATCAGGGGCGTTGGCTTGGACGATCGCCCAGAAAATTTTCCAGGCACCGGGCAAGCAGGTCTGGGAGAGCCATCGGATTCTCTACGGTTTTGTGCGAGATCCCACAACCCAGCGGACAGTGGATGAGGCGTTGTTGCTCCTGATGCAGGCTCCCCGTTCCTACACCCGCGAAGATGTGGTGGAATTTCACTGTCACGGCGGTATGATGGCGGTGCAGCAGGTGTTACAGCTTTGCATTGCCCAGGGGGCGCGGTTAGCCCAACCTGGTGAATTTACCCTGCGCGCGTTTCTGAATGGACGGCTAGATCTGACCCAAGCAGAAAGCATTGCCGATCTCGTCGGAGCACGATCGCCCCAAGCTGCTGCCACCGCCCTAGCTGGAATTCAAGGCAAACTCGCCCAACCGATTCGCCAATTGCGCCAGACCTGCTTGGAGATTTTGGCGGAAGTGGAAGCCCGGATTGACTTTGAAGATGATCTCCCCCCTTTAGATGAAGCCAACGTCATCGCGGCGCTCCAGGAAACCCAGGCGGAGGTCAGCCACATTCTGCAAACTGCCGATCGCGGGGAACTGTTGCGGACGGGGTTGAAAGTGGCGATCGTGGGGCGACCGAATGTGGGCAAATCGAGTTTATTAAATGCCTGGAGTCGCAGCGATCGGGCCATTGTCACCGATCTGCCGGGAACCACGCGGGATGTGGTGGAGTCCCATCTGGTGGTGAGCGGGATTCCGATTCAAGTGCTTGATACAGCCGGCATTCGCGCTACAGAGGATCGGGTGGAAAGCATTGGGGTCGCCCGATCGCAGCAAGCCGCCCAGTCTGCAGATTTAGTGTTGCTGACGATCGCGGCGGATAGCGGGTGGACGGCAGCCGATCAAGCCATTTATGACCAGGTGGGCGATCGTCCCTTAATCCTAGTCATTAACAAAATTGATTTAATCAAATCTGAGCAGCGATCATCCCTCCAACAGCAATGCCAGACCCTAGGGCAAGCGATCGTGGAAACTGCTGCCGCCCAACAGCAGGGGATTGAAGGATTAGAAACGGCGATCCTAACGACTGTGCAAACCGGACAACTCCAAGCCGCTAATCTGGATCTCGCAATTAATCAACGCCAAGCTGCCGCTCTTACACGTACTCAAGTTGCTCTAGAGCAAGTCCAGCAAACGATCGCCCAGCAACTTCCTCTGGATTTTT
>JAYKGX010000403.1:0-7968 GCA_035285565.1 Synechococcales cyanobacterium | reverse complement strand
CACCCCGTAATCGTGACTACCTTATATCTGACCTTAGATCTGATTGTAGTTGCGCATGAAGTTGTTGCAGGAATCCGGCTCGTCCAGTGAAGTGAGGATTTTCATCTTGAACAAAGAAATTCTTCATCTCGGGGGGGCTAAAGTGGAAATCTGGGATTTTCCCTGCCGGGACTCCTGGTTTTTGTCATACTAGATGGGTATCTCAAGGGAACGCAGAATTGGGTATGTACATTTTGGAACTTTCGCTTAAGGGATCCCCCTCTGGGCTGACCGTGCAGAAGAAAGAACAAGCCGACGCAGAAGCGACCTATCAAAAGATTGTCGAAGGCATCAAATCCAGCAGTGAAAGTCTGTTGGAACTCACCTGCGATCACCAAGCGGGTAAAAAGGTCTCCGTCCTCAGCAGTGCGATCGCGGCGGTTCAGGTCTATGAAAAAACGAGTGGGGGCGCTTCTGGGCGGACTCCTGGATTCTTTGCGGTGGCTGAATCCTAGGGCGAATGGCGATCGCGATCTCGGCACAACATCTCAGCTTTCAGTGGACCAACGGACAACAGGTCTTGCAGGACTGTTCACTGGAAGTCCCCCAGGGGCAATTTTGGATGCTACTGGGCACGAATGGCAGTGGTAAATCCACCTTGCTGCGAATTTTGGCAGGGTTGCTACCACTCCAGGCTGGGACGGTTGCCCTCAATCCCCCGGTTGGCTTTGTCTTTCAAAATCCCGATCATCAACTGGTGATGCCGACGGTGGGTGCGGATGTCGCCTTTGGGTTAGTGGAAGAGGGCTTGGATTCGCTGGCAGTACGGCAGCGCGTGGGAGAAGCCTTGGCAGCAGTCAACCTTTCAGAACTCCAGCGTCGTCCGATCTATGCGCTCAGCGGTGGTCAAAAGCAACGGGTTGCCATTGCAGGGGCAATCGCCCGCCATTGTGATGTCTTGATGCTGGATGAACCCACGGCCTTGCTGGATCCTGAAAGCCAATTGGAATTAGTGGCACAAGTGCAGAACCTGGTGAAACAGCGGAAACTGACGGCCCTGTGGGTCACCCATCGTTTGAATGAGTTGAATTATTGCGATGGGGCTTTTCTCCTGGATGGCGGTCGCATGATTGACCAAGGAGACCCCAACCGACTGCGGCAGAAACTGATGCAACTGGAGCGATCGCGGTTGGATTAGTCACTTTACAACTGTATACAATCCGCAAAAGGGATGGCATCATAGAAGCATTAAAAATTCTTATGATTCTGTCGGAATGCTGCGATCGCCATGAAACCTACTGTTCCCCAAGCGCTACTTTTAGTAGACGGTTACAACATCGTCGGTGCTTGGCATGAGCTAAAACGGCTGCGCGATCGTCAGGGTCTGGAAGAAGCCCGCCGTCGGCTGGTTGAACTGCTGACTGGATTTGCAGCCTATAACGCCTTTGCCACCCAAGTCATTTTTGATGCTCAATACCGAGAGAGTCCCAGCAACCAGGAGGTGATTACCCATTTCCTGTCAATTCACTACACAGAGCATGGGCAAACGGCTGATACCTATATTGAAAAAACCTGTGCGGACTTCCGGCATGACCTGCGTAAATTCTACCAACGCCTGATTGTGGCCACCAGCGATCGCGCCCAACAGTTGACCGTAGTGGGATATGGGGCAGAAGTGCTCTCCGCAGAACAGTTGGCTCAGGATGTAGATTTTGCAACATCGCGGGTCAGTGCTCGCCAAAAGACTAAGAAAAAATCCTCGGGTCGCTTTCTGAACAGTGCTTTGGATCCAGAAACGCAAGCCAAGCTCGATCGCCTACGTTACGGGAAATAGAGCGATCGGGGTTCTACAAATCTCGTCTCAGGGTCTGGTCATACCAGCTTTGCCAGGATGCGGAAAAAAATAAAAAAAGGCTTGTCAAAATCCCGCAGTTTAGTTACTATAAAAAACGTGATGAGCGTTCCTCGATAGCTCAGCGGTAGAGCGGTCGGCTGTTAACCGATTGGTCGCAAGTTCGAATCTTGCTCGGGGAGTTGAAAAATAGCTGCTATGCTATCGATCGCACTGTTATGTGGTCGATCTAAGGATGGCATAAATTAAAGACCGAAGTTTTCCGGAAAGTACTTGTGCGGTCTTGATGTACCTGATAATCATCAAGCTCTGGTGTTTCACAAGATACTGCGCCACAACACGCGCCCCCATCATGAAAACTCAACGTCCGCTGGGTATTACCCTTTTGGCAAGTTGGCAGTTTATTAGCAGCGGTTTTGGAATCTTTGGTAGTTTATCCCTTTTGATTGCAGCTAGCTTTGAAAAACCCTCCGTAATCCTGCGTCAGCTCAAACAGCTTAACCCAGGTCAGCAGATGCCTCCGACTCCAGAAGGCATGAATATGATGATCACCATCCTTAAATGGAGTGCTGCTTTCGGGCTTGTGCTAGGACTCATCGGCATCTTGTTGGGATACGGCTTGTGGAAGCTTCAGAATTGGGTCTTGTTTTGGGTCAAACTCCAACAAGCTTGGAACCTATTTTGGAATAGTTTGAGCTTGTTGTTTCTCATAACCGCACACAATGTCTTATCCACGGCAGAGAATGCTGGCAGCACAGGGATCAATCGATTGCCGATGTCATCAATTTACGTGCAGTTGATCATGGCTTTGCTGCTGAATTTGGCAATTTTGGTTTATCTTTCTAGTAGCGAAGTTCGCAATGCATTTTTATATCGACAGCAAGAAGTCAATCAATTGCGTTATGCACCTCGTCGCTTGAGATAATTAGAGAGCTATGAGAATGTGGTTCCTGAATTTCATCGATCGCCGCAGGAACCCATTCAACGACAAAGGGAGCATCGGGGATGAACGCATTTCGGAATCTATGGCATCTCGATCCGGACGTGGTGTTTTTAAATCACGGATCGTTTGGAGCTTGTCCCAAAGCTGTCTTACAAACTCAGCAAACCTGGCGCGATCGCCTAGAACAACAGCCTTTGAAATTTCTCGGGCGGGAAATCGAATCGCTTTTAGATACAGCCCGATCGCACCTGGCAACCTTTGTCCAAGCTGATGCTGAGGATTTAGTCTTTGTGCCCAATGCAACGACGGGCGTGAATGCGGTCTTGCGATCGCTGAACTTTCAACCCGGTGATGAATTACTGACAACAAATCAGGAATATAATGCCTGTCGCAATACGTTGAATCATGTCGCCGAGCGATCGGGTGCTCAAGTGATTGTTGCAGAAATTCCCTTTCCGCTGCAGGATACTCAACAGGTGATTGATGCGATCACATCCAGAATTTCCGATCGCACTCGTTTAGCATTGCTCGATCATGTTGTTAGTCAAACGGCACTCATATTACCCATTGAGGAATTAATTCAAATCTTAAGCGATCGTGGTATTGATACTTTGATTGATGGTGCCCATGCACCGGGAATGATTGCTTTGAATTTACAAGCCCTAGGGGCAACCTATTACACGGGCAATTGTCATAAATGGCTTTGTGCTCCCAAAGGATCGGCTTTCCTCTATATTCAACGCGATCGCCATGCCCATATCCACCCAACAACTATTAGTCATGGACGCAACGATCCTCGCACCAGCCGATCGCGCTTGCATTTGGAATTTGACTGGATGGGCACCAGCGATCCGACAGCTTATCTATCTGTGCCCAAGGCGATCGATTTTATGGGTTCTCTGCTCCCCGGTGGTTGGACAGAACTCCAGCAACGCAATCATCAACTTGTGGTAGCAGCGCGATCGCAGCTCTGTGATCTGTTAAATGTCAGTCCGCCCTGTCCAGACGAGATGCTGGGTTCCATGGCAACCCTGCCGCTACCCGATGGAGAGGCTCTAGCGCTCTACAACGAACTCTGGCAGAACCATAGCCTTGAAGTACCCATCATTCCCTTCCCAGCAGATCCCCAGCGCCATGTGCGAATTTCAGCCCAAATTTATAATCACCTCGGCGAATATGAACACCTGGGGCACTCACTGTTGCAGGTTCTCACAGGAAGCGCTCCGTGCGCTCCGTCGGCTTGACCACCAACACAGAACAGGGGGCATCCGCAAACACCTGACTGCTGACAGAACCCATGACAATCCGTTGCATTCCCGTTAATCCCCGACTGCCCAGCACGATCAAATCAACCTGATGAATTTTTGCCAATCGGATAATTTCTTCTGCTGGATCACCCGCCACAATTTCCAGTTCGCTAGGACAGGACAGTTGCTTCTGGTAATGCTGCAAATGCTGGGTGAGGCGATCGTAGGGGAGTTCCAGTTCCACCGATGGACGATCGGCAATAATATCCACTTCGCTATGTTCAATCGGCACCACATGGGACAAAATCACCTTGTGGCGATCGCTAAGCTGAAATTGTTTAAGGGTCTCCATCACTTGTTGAGACAAGTCCTCCTGTGCATCGTGATGACCAGAAGCCGGATCCAAAGCAACCAAAATCCGATGAACCGATGTTTTTAGCATGGCAACCCCCAACCCTCTTAGTTAGGCTCTGTCAGATACAGTTAGGCAGTCTGTCAGGCACAGGCATCCTACCTCAAAAGGGTAATCGATTCATCGTAAAAGAGTGGCGATCGTAGGTGATAACTTAATGATTGCCCCAGTAACTTGTGCAACTAGTTGAGAAAAACCCAGTTATCTGACTCCCCAACGTCCCCACTCTCCCGTGAACAAGACTCGCTAAGATGATGGAGTTGGCTGAGCGAGAAGGATTCATGAAGGTTTTAGTCACAGGAGCAAACGGATTTACCGGATCTCATTTAGTCAAGGCATTGTGCGATCGGGGCGACCAGGTGGTTGCCTATGTACGTCCCAGCAGCAATCGATCGCGGTTGCAGGGGCTGCCAATTACCTATGCAGAGGGCGACATCACCGATATCCAGGCTTTGACCCAAGCCATGCAGGATGCAAACGTGGTCTTTCATACGGCAGCTTATGTGGAACTGGGTTTAGTCGATGCTGCCAAGATGGAGCAAGCCAATGTCGAGGGTACGGCAGCAGTGCTAGCAGCAATGCAATCGGCGGGGGTCAACAAATTGTTGTATTGCAGTACGATCGGCATCTTTGGGGATACCCAAGGTCGGGTGATTGACGAAACCTTCCAACGGGAACAGCGCTCTTTTTCCTCTGCCTACGATTCCACAAAATACGCAGCCCAACAATTAGTTGATCAGGCGGTGGCGACAGGGTTAGAGGCCGTGAGTGTGATGCCATCTGGGATTTTTGGCGCGGATGATCCCCATTTCCTTCCCGTCCTGAGCGCATTTAAACAAGGCAAATTGAAGGTCTGGGCAGGGGGCGATCGCGTGACGGGAATTGTGCATGTGGATGATTTGGTCACGGGCATGTTGCTAGCAATTGCCCAGGGCAAACCGGGGGATTACTATATTCTTTCGGCAGGTGATTTAACCACGCGGCAGATGTTTGAAATTTTTAGCCGGGAAACGGGCATTCCAGCGCCCAAGGAAGCTCCTAAACTGCTGGTGCGACTGGTGGCAAGCGTGCTGGATGTGATCGGACGGGTCTCTGGTTGGCAGCCACCGATCGATCGGGAACGGGCACATTATATCTACGATCGCTGTGTGCGGGTTTCTGGAGTTAAGGCAATGCGGGAATTGGGTTGGCAACCGCGATCGCCGGAACAAACGCTGGTGGATTTGGTCAAACAGGTCACGGTGGGTTGATGGCGGTGGTACTGTAGATCTGTCTGCCCCACGTCGTTGTAGAGACGTTCCGGCGGAACGTCTCTACAATATCGCCTGCGATCGCCCATCATCGCCTGCGATCGCCCTGTCCAATAAAAAACGATCGCCCTTTCGTCACACCGAACAATGCGATCGCGATAACTTTGATCCTCTGAATATGCATCCCAGTTTAATGGCGGTCTCATCCCCTAGGCTTCCCCAGGAGGTCATTGAAAAGGATGACCAAAGTCATGGGATCAGTTTTCCTCTGGTCATGGTGGGGCATTCCGCATTCGGGCTAGGATCAGACTACATTTCAGCCTAAATCAGAACCAGACGAATTAGGATCAGATGAATAGTGAGTATGAGCTTATGACTTCTCGTTCCGCCAATACGAGTTATCCCTCCATTCCTACAATTCTGCGCTATGTGGAATGGACGATCTTAACGGTCATACTGGTGATTATTCTGCATAATCCTGCTTTTAGTTCTTGGAATATTTTACCCCATTGGATCATTTTCCCCTGTTTAGCCGCATTTACAGGGCTAAGTTTTGTCTTTCCCAGTGCCAATAGTCTGGATTCCCGCCAAATCTTTATTAGCAGTGTGCTGAACTATACGGGCGGTTATATTATTGCAACAGTATTTGTTTTACTATTCAGCCACGCTATGATTGCAGAACGAAAAAGTAGACAGCGGGCTGAAAGTTTATCTCAGGAAGTGGAAACGTTAGCAGCAGCGTTAGAGAGAACAAGGATTGCTCAGGAAATTCATGATTCACTCGGTCATACGTTAACAACATTAGATGTGCAATTAGAAGTTGCTCAAAAACTGAGACAACGAGATCCCGATTGTGCCTTACAAGCTTTGGATACGGCTAAACAACTCGCCAGTCAATCCCTACAAGATGTGCGTCATGCCCTACATACCCTGCGATCGTCTACCGTCAATCTGAATGAGGCGGTTCT
This sequence comes from Synechococcales cyanobacterium, assembly GCA_035285565.1. Classification (GTDB taxonomy): domain Bacteria; phylum Cyanobacteriota; class Cyanobacteriia; order Leptolyngbyales; family Leptolyngbyaceae; genus JAYKGX01. Next base: position 1,317 of record JAYKGX010000403.1, on the reverse strand, counting down.
CTCCTTGGTGGAGCAAGTTCGCCAAACGCGGGATCTCACCATTCATACCGACTTAAATCTACCCCATCTACCGCTGCAAGTGAGCCACCAACTCTACTGCGTTGTCAAAGAGGCCTTGATGAACGTGCAAAAACATTCCCAAGCAACTCAAGTCATGATGAACTCGATCTTTGAGGAAGATAGCTTACTCCTCTCTCTTTCCGACAATGGCATTGGCTTTGACCCCAACCAGCCCTATTCTAGATTTGGCTTACGGGGAATGCAAGAACGGGTGGAAATGCTAGGGGGCAGTTTCAAAATTTCTAGCACGATCGGACAAGGAACCCTCATCCAAGCCCACATTCCCTTCACAACTGAGCTAGACGCACCTTCTACCCCAGCCAGCGATCGCTAGAAAACCTCCTAGAAACCCTCTATGATTCGAGTCTTATTAGTGGATGATCAAGAACTCTTTCAGCAGGGCTTAGCGTCTTTACCAAGGCTAGAAGAGGATCTGCAAATTGTGGGACAGGCAGGTAATGGACAAGAAGCCCTGCAAACCTGCGCGGCAACACAACCAGATGTCATTCTCATGGACGTGCGAATGCCCATTTGTGACGGCGTAACGGCAACTCGGGACATTCACCAGCGTTATCCCTGGATTCGGATTTTGGTACTGACCACGTTTGATGAAGATGAATATATTTGGCAATCCCTGCAAGCGGGGGCTTTAGGGTATTTACTCAAAAGTACACCTTCCGGGCAAGTAGCCAATGCCATTCGCTCTCTGCACCAAGGTCATAGCCAACTCGGACCAACGATTGCCCCCAAAGTTTTTTCACAGATTCAACCCACCGTTACCAAACGCGATCTCACTAACCATTCCCTCAGCGATCGCGAACTTGAAGTTTTAATGCTCCTCGCCCAAGGCAACAACAATCGCGAAATCGCCCAAACCCTTCATCTCACCGAAGGCACCGTCAAAAATCACATCACCCGCATCCTTGGTCAACTGGGACTTCGCGATCGCACCCAAGCTGCACTCTGGGCCCAACGCCACTTATTAGAAGGCTAAGGTTAGAAGGCTTACAGCCGTTTTTAGATCAATCAGCCACGTCCCCCTCTCCTCATTCACACTGTGTTTCACCCAACTAAAAATTGCTGTGGTTAGAAGACTAAGCCTCCCAAGGCAATTCTCCCAGGAGAGGCTGCACCAACACCCACAATTCACAGATCCGTTGGCAACCTCGTCCCACCCCCTCCATGGGGCAATTGGCTATAATGAAATAGCCCACACACCTAGCACAACAATCATGGTTCGTCTAGATGCTGTTCCAC
>JAYKGX010000402.1:0-6587 GCA_035285565.1 Synechococcales cyanobacterium | reverse complement strand
CGCCCTTTCCGCCCTTTCCGAACCAGCCGAAGCCGACTCCTTCCACCTGGGTGGATCCGACGGAGCCACCTGCCAGTGCCCATCCGCAACCCAAGCACCCCAATGAGACGCAATTCTTTTCTGCGTTTCCCACACAGCCTGCTACCAGCACCGAGACTAATTCTTGGCTCAATGATGGGCATGATTCGCCCATTAGTGCCCATCCGCAGCCGACCCATGCAACGGGAGAATTGCTCGATTCGGATCTCTCAGAAACTGAATTACAAGCTAACACCATTCCTACATCACCGCAGCCGCCCAGCAAGGAATCGCCGAAAGACACTCCTGAGACCCGTGATTTGACCCCGCAGCCCGAAAAACAGGTGTATGGTCAGGCTTATGTGAATCAAATGCTAGGCAAGATGTTGGGCAAGGGTTGAACTCTCAATTTCCATCAATCCATGCAGGCTACAGATGCTGTACCTCTGCTTCAGGACGACCCATGGGATGCATCCGTTCACGATGTGCTCTGCTGCGATCGCAACTGATTCGCCCGGAGTTGACCACAGGCGGCATCGGCTTCCAAACCCCGCGATCGCCGGATACTGACTGCAATATGGCGCTCTTGCAACACGCCCATAAACCGACGTAATTGAGCTTCTGTGGGGCGTTGGTAATCCACTTCAGAAATGGGGTTGTAGGGAATCAGATTGACATGGCTTTGGAAGCCCCGCAAATGGTTCGCCAATTCCGCCGCATGTTCCGGTTGATCATTGAGGTTCCCTAATACGATGTATTCAAAGCTCACCCGTCGCCCGGTCAGCGCCACATAGTCCCGACATTCCGCTAACAGGTCTGTGATGGGATATTGCCGCGCACTGGGAATCAAACGCTCGCGGAGGGCTTGATTGGACGCATGGAGACTGACCGCTAAGGTGGCTTGCAATTGCCGATCGCCCAATCGCCGAATATGACCAGGAATGCCCACTGTGGAAATCGTAATGCCGCGCTGTCCAATCCCAATGTCTTGATTAATCGATCGCACCGCTGCCACCACATTGTCCACATTCAACAGGGGTTCTCCCATGCCCATAAAGACCACGTTGCTGACGCGCTGCCCAAAGTCTTCCTGCACGGTGAGAATTTGATCGACAATTTCATGCCGCTCTAGATTGCGTTTGAACCCACCTTTGCCCGTGGCGCAGAAATCGCAGGCCATGGGGCAGCCCACCTGGGAAGAAACACAGACCGTCAAGCGATCGAGATTAGCAGTGGTTGGATCGGCTGCCAGTCCACCTTTAAAAGCAGGAATGCCAACGGTTTCAATAATTTGCCCGTCCTGCAGTTGCAACAAAAACTTGATGGTGCCATCAGGGGCAGCGGCACGGTGAACCACTTGAGACCGCCCGATCGCCGTTTCTGTCATTTCTTCCCGCCAAGCTTTGGGAAACACCGTCACCTCTGCCAGCGATCGAATGCCCCGCTGATAGATCCACTGATGCAACTGTTGACCTCGGTAGGTCGGTTGATGATACTGTTGTACCCAATCCTTTAACTCTTGCAAAGAAGACCCTAGTAATGGTTGAGTCCTGGCTGGACTGTCAGACGAGGCGATCGGGTTCGATGGCAGAGATGATGCAGGTTGCAGAGATGGCATAGGTGAATGCAGGGGTGAATGCAGTCTTGGCTCTGACGTGATACCCAAGCTCGGGATAATGCGGCAGATGAATTGGGGATGAGATGTGCCCATCCCTGTTCGATTGTGCCACAATCCTCCCCTAGTGCTGCGCCAATAGACTCCCAATCTGGTCATGCCGGAGTCATTTTGGCAAGAACCTGCCGTTGATCTCTACTGCTTAATCCAAATCCGGATCCACTCTTCAAGTAATTTGATCGCGTTTCCTCCATTGGGTGGATGTTGACAATCACCATCCAAGTGTTTACTAGAAGAATCTTGTAATCAGGGTTGCTATATATCCCAGAGTGAAGCATAACTCATGATGTCACCCGTGGAAATACGTATATTCGTCAGATGGATGTGGGCGGTTTTTTTCATGATCCCGTAAAAATCCGCTTTCCTTCCAGCATCATTCGGAGAGAATGGTTACTACGTATTTCCCCGTAAGTGATTTTCCTGGGACTCATTTGCCAAGGATGCTCTTCTGGGTCATTATCTGTGTTTCCCCTTTGCCTCACCCTGCATCGATCTTCTAGGGGATGATTGGTGTAATAGGTGCTTTCTCAGTTGATGAACTCTGTGCTCCGATGGAAGTCCATATTCCCAGTTTTACCGAGTGCATCCTTTTGCCTGGAAACGTCAGCATGTCTAAAGCAAGTTATCGCAACTCTTCTTCCTATCTGCCTGAAACCATTCACCTGTCTTTGGAGGTGATGACTCAGGTTTTAGAGCAAGTGGCCCAACCGATCGCGGTGACAGATAGGGAGGGAATTATATGGTATGCCAATCAGGCAATGGGGCAATTGTTGGATATCCCGATCGCTAACCTGGTGGGCGCATCGATTGCGGATTTCCTGCCCAGTGGGGAAATGTTGCGGTGGTTGTTGCCTTGTGTGATTGCAAAAGGGTGGACTGGCGAGTTGAGATTGAGTTCACAGGGGCAAAGCAGTTTGCAGGGGCAAAGCAGTTCAACGGTGCAGGGTCTTGCCAGTCCGATACTGCCGGCGAGTTCCATGCTGTCTCCCCAACCCCAGGCTGCAGAGGTGACCATTCCCACCCAAGTTTCCATTCGTCCCTTACACTTGCGAGACTACCAATCCGGGCTGCTGACTTGGAGTTTTTCTGACTTGACGCAGCAAAAGCAGCTTGAAGCCCAATGGCAGGCAGAAAATCAGGAGTTACGGCGATCGAGTCGGCTGAAATCAGAGTTTTTGGCGAATATGTCCCATGAGTTACGGACTCCGCTTACTTCGATCCTGGGTTTTTCCTCGATTCTAAAACAGCAGATTTTTGGTGCCCTCACTCCCAAGCAGGATACTTATACGCAGCGGATCTACCGCAGTGGGGAACATCTGTTAGCGTTGATCAACGATATTCTGGATCTCTCCAAAATTGAAGCAGGTCAACTGGTGCTCGATCGCCTCCCGTTATCGGTGTCGCAGGTTTGCCTAGAAGCGATCTCCCTAGTGAGTGAGCAGGCTCACAATCGCAAACTGACGATTCATACTGTGCTGCCGGAGGATTTGCCTGCACTGTCAGCCGATGAAATTCGACTGCGACAAATGCTCCTGAATTTGCTATCTAATGCGATTAAGTTTTCCGATGAGGGCGGTGAAATTGGCTTGGAAGCGCAGGTACAGGAAGCCTATCTCTGGATTACGGTGTGGGATCAGGGGGTCGGGATTCCCAGCGAGAAGCAGCATTTAATGTTTCAACCCTTCAAACAACTGGATGACAATGCCACTCGCCGTCACCTGGGAACGGGGCTAGGACTAGCGCTAACCAAACGCCTCGTGGAATTACATGATGGCACAATCCAATTTGAGTCTCAATTGGGACAGGGTAGCCGTTTTATGCTGTGCTTCCCCCTAGCGACTGCCTCAGCGAACCAAGCGATCGTCGATGTGCAAAAGTGAACCTAGCAATGAAGTCCCCTACTTGCTCCTGATTGAATCCTGCTTTTTCTGACCAATCAAGCAGTGAATGCTGTACTACCGACTCAAACGGAGTTCTATGGTCTACCCAATTCAATTTCAGCTTGTGTAAATTTTTGACAAGGTTAAATAAATCTCGATAAAATCACGTATACTAGGACACAGTCTACACCAATCAAGAAATCGCTGATATGCTTCCTAAATAGTAATGGTTATCAATCTTAAATGCAACCATTGAATTCAATTGATTTGGATGGGAAGTATCACTCAGGATCTATCTACACTCAGGTTTTTATGACATTTCAGCTTGGCGCGCCAGTGTTCATAAACACTGGCTTCTAATCACTATCTGTGTAAGGTGGATAGTAATTGCCTAATATCTTGGGGTGCGATCGCAGTTGTGTTAATCCTATGAACCTTCTTTGTAATATCTGATCTGTAATCATTCTCTGAATCCCTCAAACCAATGAACAATTGTGCTGGATATATTGATCATATATTTCAGGAAATTTGTGTTGGATATTTTTAGCAGAATCTCTCTTTTTCAGCTTCTCTCTTTTTGATTGGGTGTAATTGAGGAATCAATTCTTCTAATTTAAAAGATTTTTGCCTATTTTCATATGCAATTCACTAAGCGATCGCATATCTTTTCAGGATTTGCATTAGATTCGTTTATCCTTGCGTTGATTCATAAAAACAGATTGATTTACTCTGATCCATCCCCATTGCGAGGTCTTTTCCATGGCTAAGAACTTGAATCGAAAAAATCCTCATCCCCAGCTTGACCTATCTGTCCCCAACTCAGATGCGCTCCTTCCCCCTAGTGTCACAACAGATCAAGCAGACTATGCTCCAGGTGAGACCGCAACTATTACCGCAAAAGGGTTTAAATCAGGTAGCACCATTCGGTTTGCGATCGCCGATGACCCCAACGATCCAGGGGATGACGGCAATGCAGATATTTATCCGGCGTTTTATGTTACGGATGGTGGCGTGGGGGATTTAGATGGCAAAGTCAACGGTCAAGTTGTCACCACTTGGTTTGTCCCAACTGATAATAATGGCAGTGGCAGTGGCATTCCCGATGCGTTCCATGCAACGCTCAAACTCACTGCAACGGGTGTGAAAGCTGGGAAAGATGGCGTATTTGGCACATCAGATGATATCACCACCTCCCAAATTGCGACGACCACCTTTACCGACGCGGGTCCCGCCATTACCCTCACAGGAAGCACAGTTACCCATGATGAAACGGCTGGATTGCAAAATAGCAGCGCAACATCCACTGTCCCAGGGGACGCAAACGACAATGATATTTTAGTCTCCTCACTCCCGAGCGATTTCTCAAATCGTCTAACCGCGTTGGGGGCAGGAACTGCTTTGGGAGCTGCGCGCAGTGGCTATACCGGCGTGGGGGGCAATACTGGCAGTGAAGTTTTTACCGTCAGTCCTGTAGCAGGGGCTGTCCTGACGGATCTTGCTTTTACGGATGCGAGTGGAGCCGCCCTCAATGGTCAGCAATGGGTTCGTGACGATCTCTCCACCGTTGCGATCGAACAAATCCCGGTGACGACGATCAATGGAAATAGCATCTTTCTCTATACCGACCCAGGGAATAACAACATTCTGCTAGGTCGGGCAGGCAGTGGAACCACTCCAAATCCCAGTGGGGCGATCGTCTTTGCTGCCTATTTGGAGCAAACGGCTTTAAGTGGGGGAGTGATAGGGGGCAAGATCTGGACGGTACAATACCAAGCCCTCAGTCATCCCAACACCACCGATCCGGATGATGCGTTGGATCTGTCTAAGCAGTTATATGTGGGAGCCAATCAAGATCTGAATTTTAGTCTGGCCAATGCACCCTCTGGACAAAACCTGTTCATGATGTTCGGCAATGCTGATGCAGCGATCGTCGTAACGGGGCGCAAGCCAGCCAACCAATCTACCGGGGTCAACATCACCACAGGAGATACGGTCAATACCAGCCAGGGCGGCGGCACCACCACGATCGGTATTAATAACCAGTTGATTGATCCGACCGAGGGAGCTTATTTCACCTTTGTCACGGGTGCAAATTCTAACTACACTGTTCCCAACCTGGATCAAAACGAAGCCGATATTGAAGCGAATATTGCCTTCAGCAACGTTTTGAATGCGAGAGCAGCTACCTTCACAATTTCACAGATTCAACCCGGTGGTCAGAAGGCTTCTACCCTGAAACTCAGCGCCCGGTCAACGGCACCTGAACCGGGGGTAAACTTCATTGACGGTCTTACAGGGGATACGAATGTCAGCATTACCCAGGTCGTGGTTCGGAATGCTAACGGGGCGGTGCTAGTCGATACGACAACCAGCTTGAGTGGTGGCGGGGTCACGGTCAGCTTCAGTGGAGGGACTGCAACGATCGCGGGCGTTAAAGCCAAATATACGGTGGAATATCGCACCAGCGCTGATCATAACCGTGTTCTGATTGAACATCCGGGCAACAGCAATGCAAACTTGAACTCTAGCTTTGATATTGGGGGGTTCAAACTGCTCCAAGTTTCCACCGCAACCGCTGAAATCGGCTCCAAAATCTTTTTCGAGGATGCTGAACCGAGGATTAGCGCAAATTCGAGCTTGAGTGCCGATGCCTTGGTAGTAGATGAAACGGTGTTGCCAAATAATGCCAGTGCTAACTTGGCGGGTAATTTCAGTTTCACCTCAGCCTATGGCTCTGATGGTGCGGGTTCTTTGAGCAGCAGCTATGCTTTGAGTGTGAAGAGTTCTGGAGTTGCATCCGGGCTGTTTGATGTGGCAACGGGAGAAGCAGTTCAATTATTCCTCAATGCCACTAGTGGAGCGGTTGAAGGTCGGATTAGCGGTGGGACGATCGTCTTTACTGTTTCGGTCAGCTCAGCCGGACAAGTCTCGCTGGATCAGATTCGGGCGTTGCGGCATCTCAACCCGAATGATGCAAATGATGCAGTTAGTCTCAGTGCGGCTGATCTGATTAC
>JAYKGX010000401.1:0-6065 GCA_035285565.1 Synechococcales cyanobacterium | reverse complement strand
CTCCAATGTGTGGCGCTGAATCGCATGATCCAGATCGCTAAACCGGATTCTGTCTGCCTTGAAGCCTAGAAATTCCTACCTTTATTCCAATCGTGTTGCTTATTTTTGATTCATGCAACAACGCCTTACGGATACGCAACTTGAGGACAGTATAATTTGTTCCAGGGATTTGATCATCCAGAAAGATGCCAGATTCCAAGGCTTCAAAGACAGGTTGAAGGTCACTATAGACTTTCCGATAGCGTTTTGCGAGTGCTCTCAAACGGCGTTTGAATTCAGGGGAGGCAATCACCTCAACCTTAGACGATTCATTCGACATCAATACCATCCCAAAGATTCGCTAACGGAATCACCTGACCCTCTCGAAATTCCTGAAGCGATCGTCGCAGCCCATCTGCGATACTTTCATCACTCTCATCTTCTGGCAATTCATCTTCGCCTAATAGCACAATCACCCGCACCCGATCGTGCTTACCTATATTGAGGGGTTGATCCAGCCGAAGCTGACCCTGCTCATCGATCGAAGCAGTACATTCAATAGATTGCATAATCGAGTGACTCATGGGTTGGAATCGTGGATACTCAGAGCTATCTCTCAAGTGAGATGACTATTTTACAACCAACTGCGGACTGGCGGACTTAAGCGATCCCGACTGATTCAGCGACCCGGATTGATGGAAGGAACCAGACGATCGCCCTTCTAATTCCGCTGGCGGTTCTACTAAAAGCACCTCTCGGATGAAACGAGACAGCAGCCGTTGCGCCAATCCGGCAGCAATTTGTTGCCCCATCATTTGGGTTTCTGCCTTCGCCAGCAAGCGCGGTAAGGTGCTCAGTAACTTATTGGCATCAAAGCCTTCTGTTTCCTGGAGAATCCTCCAAATGCGCTGGATTTGATCCAGGGTAGCTTGTTTGTCTGCAGAAATGGTGGGTTGTTCCACAGTCCAGCCCAACCGCTGACTCACATTTGCCGTTAAGCGTTGCCAAGCAGTTTGTCCCAGGGTATCTAAACTCTTGATGATTTCCTGTACCAACCGATCGCGAATCAATTCTCCTCGTTCAGAAAAGAGAAACTCGATCGCTTGATCCAGCGATTTACCAATGTCATATTCCATGCTGCCTTTGGCATTGCGCAGCAGATTCTCCAACCGATTCCAACGGAACTCATTCTCTTTAAATAACAAGTCCTTCAAAGACGTACGCAACTCCGGGGCAGGATCGGTCAGTAGACGCTTGGCAATATAGGGATAGGCTTTGCCGAGCACTTTGAAATTAGGATCAACATTAATTGCAATCCCCTCTAGGGTCACCAGCGATCGAATAATCAAAGCAAAATAGGCAGGCACCCGGAAAGGATACTCATACATCAGTTCCGATAACTTGTCCGTAATCGCTGCAATATTAATTTCTGAAACACTACCCCCTAATGCATCCTGAAAGACTACCGAAAATGCTGGAATAATGGGTGTCAGATCCGTCTCTGGGGTCAGGAATTCTAATTTAACGTAATCATTGGCTAAGCCATCAAAATCACGGTTGACCAAATGAACGATCGCTTCAATTAACCCATAACGCTGGTAGGGTTTCATCTGGCTCATCATACCGAAGTCTAAATAGGCTAGCTTGCCATCCGGCGTGGCTAGTAAATTACCCGGATGGGGGTCGGCATGGAAAAAGCCATGTTCCAACAACTGTCGCAACGAACATTGCACCCCAATTTCGATCAAATAGGTAGCATCAATTCCCTGAGCCGCAATCTCCTTCAACTGCGTCAACTTCGTCCCTTCAATCCACTCCATCGTCAGCACACGCCGCGCTGTATAATCCCAGTAAATTTCAGGCACGTAAATATCGGGCAGATAGCCATACAATTCCGCAAAGGTTTCCGCGTTACGCCCCTCTTGGGTATAGTCCATTTCTTCAAAGATGCGTCCAGCAAACTCATCCATAATCCCGACGAGATCACTTCGTACTCGTTGCACATGATTCATCGCCCAGGCAGACAACCCTCGCAGAATATAGACATCCAAAGCAATACCCTTGGCTAACCCAGGACGCTGTACTTTGACGGCAACCTTTTCACCCGTTTTCAGGGTGGCTTTATACACTTGCCCCAGGGAAGCAGCAGCGATCGGCGCAGGAGAAATCTCATCAAACAGATCTTCCGGCTCCTGACCTAGCTCTTCACGAATGAATTGGAAGGCGATCTCGTTGGAAAAGGGCGGAATCTGATCCTGCAATTTAGAGAGTTCTTCTGTGAACAGCGGGGGCACCAAATCAGGACGGGTAGAAAGTGCCTGACCAATTTTGATAAAGGCAGGCCCCAGTTTGGTCAGCAGTTCCCGCAGTTGGATTGCCCGATCGCGTTGCTCCGTTATCTTTTTACCCTGCTTGCTATCCGACCAAATCCCCAGAAAGTAAGACAACAAGGGCAGAAAAATCCCGATCGTCCGTCCCATCACCAACCAAGGGCGAGATCGATAGTAGTCTGCGATCGCTTGGGGGTCATAGCAAAGGGGAATCCCGTCATGATCCCGTAACCGATGCTCATCAGCGGGGAGCGACGAATGCAACTCATGGGCTTTGGGAGACATCCCCGGAGCCTTGGAAACCTGTACCTCAAGCGTAACGGGAGAATTCATGGCAGCGATCGCGAGGGGGGTAGGACAACTTTTCGGCGAGAACTTGTTTAGCTAGGGCATGCGCGACCAAGAACTGTTTGGCGTTGTTGCCCACTAAACATTTTCATTAAGTATTGTAACAATCTCAGGATGCCCTGATAGGTCTCATTAAACACGTTCCTGCCCAGAAATACGAGTGGGGATCTCCGTTGACCTCCTTCTTGAGAACCGATCGCCTCTTCCAAAGGCATTTTACACTGCCCAAATTTAATTCAGATTCGTTGCCTCCATCCCTTCAGGTCTTGCAGCCAACCAGCACATTACCCGTCAAGGCGTAAAATAATCCGAGATGCTCTGTAGCCCTATTCTTGGAATGATGCAACTCCCAAACATGTGTAACGATTCGTCGATCCAACTGCTCACTCAAGACTTGATCGATCGCCTGTCCCAAGAAGCGCTCACCACGACCCGCCAGCGGAAAAACTATAACTTTCACGAGTTACCAGAACGAGTCCAGCGTTTTTTGAACGTCCTGCAACCGGGAACCTATGTGCGTCCCCATCGGCATTTACGACCTGCTGGTATCAATGGGTTTGAATTTTTTCTGGTGCTGCAAGGGGCGATCGGCATGTTGATCTTCAATGAAACGGGGGAATTGGTGCGATCGGAACGCTTAGAAGCCCAAGGCAACGTTAGAGGCATTGAACTCTCGGAAGGAATTTTTCATAGTTTGGTGGTGTTAGAACCCAATACGGTCATTTTAGAAATCAAGGAAGGACCCTACATCCCAACGACCGACAAGGATTTCCTCCCGATGTTTCCCAGTGAAGGATCGGCTGAAACAGCGATGCTGCTCCAGCAATGGGAAAGGAACTTTACCTGAACAAGCCCCTCCACGGCGCTAGCGATTAACTGAGCCAATCTCAACTCAGCAAAGCATAGCCCGGTTGCTCATCCATATCCCCCCACTCCCAAGCCATTTGGAAAAAGTCCCGCTCGCAGAGCATGGCATAGCGATAGACCGAATAGAGTTTTGGATCCTCAGGTGCATAGCGATCGACCAAATCTTCCAACGTCTGTGCCAAACTTTCAAAAGTCTCATCGCTATAGGTCTCGATCCACTCTAGGTAGTCATGTTTGGGTAGGTCATGTTTAGCCAGAGTCTGCCCCAAAAAAGCATAGAGGCGCATACAGGGAGCCATGGCGATCGCCGTCATGCCCACGGATTCTTCCCAGGCTGTATTCATGAGAAATTCCACATAGCGGCGGGTTGCCAAACCGGGCTGCACTTCTGTCAAGTTAATCCGCCAGCGATCGGCATATTGCTGATGCAACCGAAGTTCCTGCAAAGCCCCATGGGCCAGGGTATGAAAGGTTTCAAAGCCATACCAGTTTGGGGATTTCGCCGCCGCCACGGTATAGGCTCGGGCAAAGGTTTCCAGAAAAAAAGCATCCTGACCCACATAGTAGGCAAACTTATGGTGCGGTAGCGTCCCTCGCGCTAAGCCTTGCACAAAGGGGCTATGCAAACAGGCTTTTGCCAAATCTTGATTGGCTTGCCAGAGTTCACGGGAAAGATCCATGGGAACACCCAATCACAGAATCACAGAATCACAAAACTGCATGATAGTAGTTGAAATAATTCTTGGGGGAGAAGTTCACAAAGTTCAAGAGAGTCTCATTTTCTTAGACTAGCCAATTAACTGTCCCACTGCCCCACCTCTAGGGGAAGAGAGGCGATCGCACTATCGGTAGAAACAGAGGTAGAGTCGAGGGGAGAATCATCTATTTTTAAGCGAATCGTGCGGGAAAATCCTTCACCATTCGGATCCCCCAAGGTTACCTCCAGGACTTCTCCAGACAGGCGATCGAGGCTATTCAGCAACCCTCGTAGATGAGGCGTACTGGCTCCGGTATCTACATAGAGGCGTTCCGACAGTTGATTGAGTCTACGCCAAGTTGTGTAAAGTTTTGCAATAGCATTTTCCAGTTGAGCCGCTTGATTCACAATTTCGGCAGTGGAGGTGAGGGTGCCAATCCGCAGAGCTTCCTCTAGGGCTAATTCCAAATCCACCTGGGATGGAGTGAAAACCTGGACTTGATTCGCAGATTCCAAATAGCGTGCCAGATAGCGCGCCTCAGCCGTCACTTGCTTGAGGGTATCCAGATCCGGACTGTCTGCCACCGCTTCCCGAATCGAAACCTGGTGAACCGCGGGCAATTTTTCCATCTGCTTGACCAAAGGAGCCAGATAGCGGGGGGGGATGGTTTGGTCCGCTGCCTTTTCGCGGACTTCTTCGGGCAAGAGTTCTGAGGTCATAGCCGTCCATTCATCCGCCAGTTGTTTGACCTCGCGGCGGGTAATGCGATTGCCCTGCTTCGCCGTATCCACGATCATTTGCTGCACCTCAGGCGCAGACTGAGCCGTTTCAATAAAAGCCCGTTTGGTGAATTGGTTGACATCTTCTGGGTCTAGCGCACCCTGGGCAAGCATCTCATCGGCGCTGTTCGCCAGTTCAATCAGATTGTAGGCATGGCTTTTGGTAATTTCCCGTTCCTTCAGCCAGTTAAGAAACCCAATCCCACGTCCTTCGCCCAGGTTCTTTTCCCGATCGCGCACCATCCGCAGAATCCGCCCGCGCCAGATATCAGTTTGCAAATCAAAGCGATCGCATACTTGCCAAGCCAGGGTGATCTGCTGCTGAAACTCAATCTCAGATAATGTAGCATCCTCTGGATCCGGCAACTGCAGCATGAGATCCAAACTATCAGGATCCAAAGAATTGGGGTGGTGGGGTGGAAGTTCTGTGGGAGAGGGAAGCGGTTTGGCAAGTTTTCCAGATTTTTCCTTCCCGGCTTCCAGCTTTCCGGATGTTGGGATCTCAGCAGAGAGCATTACGTCAGTGGAACGAGAAGATTTTGCCATGGGGAAAAGAATCGAGAGGGGGATCGGCTAACTCAAACTAGCGAGTCAGCGCACACAGTTTATGAAAAAACGTTTTATGAAAAGACGTTTCATGAAAAAACGTCGCACTATTATCGCACGCCCATCCCCCTCCCTACTAACTACTGGGCTAACTCCGCTGCGATCGTCTTGACCAAGCCCGCATCCATGGGAGCCACACCACTCTTGTAGCGAGCCACCACTTCACCCTGTTTGTTAATCAAAAATTTCTCAAAGTTCCAAGCCACATCTCCTGCAGGTGCCGTTTGCGTGAGGGTAGCGTAAAGGGGATGTTTGTCGCTGCCGAGAATTTTTACTTTGTCAAATAGCTCGAAGGAAACTCCGTAGTTCGTCTCGCAGAATTTAGCAATTTCTGCATTCGATCCAGGTTCCTGCGCTCCAAAATCATTACAGGGAAAAGCCATCACTTTCAAACCCTGACTAGCATACGCTTGATGCAATTCTTCCAAGCCGCTGTATTGCCGAGTGTAACCACAGTA
>JAYKGX010000400.1:0-6406 GCA_035285565.1 Synechococcales cyanobacterium | reverse complement strand
AGATCCGGCACCCCCAAATTTGGGGGCTGGGGGGCGGTTTGCCAGACGGCTGATTGGTATGACAATTTGGAATCTGGTGAGCCGATCGCCAGACGGCTGATCTGTATCACTTCTAACTCTATTAGATCTTACAGCCGTTTTTAGATCAATCAGCCCCCTCCCCCCCTCTCCCTCTCTCCCCCTCCCCCCTCCTGATTCAACCTGTGTTTCACCCAACTAAAAATTGCTGCAGATCACTCTGCTCAGCCGATCCCAATGCAGGTTGCGATCCCCTTTCCCTAAATTTCCTACCCCGATAGGGTTGACGAGAACGCACGATCGCCGATAAAGTTCTATGATTGAGTTGTAGATGATTGTCCAATTTTCTACGGCTTAAGCCCAAAAATCTAGCGCGATCGCAATGAGATAGCAGCTCAAAACGATCGCTAAGCCCCCAAGCTGCGTAAACCAGCATGGTGGCCTGGACTGCATTTTAGCACTCCAGCCGCCCTGTTTTGTCATGCCAGACAACGGGGCGGCTAGTTTTTTGGGTTCTCCTCGTCCACTTAATTCTTGTTTGAGGAAAACCCAATGAAACGTCAAACCAAACAGATCCAACTGCACCTGAGCGGGGATGCGCATGCCGTCGAGGCTGCGATCGGGCTTTTACATATTCTCAATTTCATCAGCGCCCATGCCTGGAGCCGTCCCGTTCGGCAGCGAGATACAACCACTGTCATCTGCGTTGCTGCGAGAGAGATCATGCTAGAAATCGATTAGGAGACTACAGGCGCGATCGGTAGAAGTTGAACTTTTGCAAAAGTTCAACTTCTCACCTCAAGATTGATTTAGGGGAATTTGGATGATGAAGGTGGCACCGTTATCTGGGGAGGAAATGCATTGAATCGTTCCCTTGTGCTTCTGGATGATTTGATAGCTGATGGAAAGACCAAGACCCGTGCCTTTGCCAACTTCCTTGGTGGTGAAAAAGGGATCAAATAGCTTATTTTGGTCTGTTTCAGGAATTCCAATTCCATTGTCAGTAATACTAATGATAGCCTGTTTATCTTCAATTTTAGTCCTAATCTCAATCGTTGGATTTTCTACTGATTCGATCGCATCGATTGCATTGCTCAAAACGTTCAGAAAAACTTGGTTTAATTGACCTGGATAGCATTCTGTCGTTGGCAATTCTCCATATTTCTTCACCACTTCGATCTGACCCGTTCCTTCTTTGTTCTTCAGGCGGTGGGTTAGCATTAATAGCGTACTATCAAGGCCTTGGTGGAGATCCACTCGCTTCATTTCTGATTCATCCAAGCGGGAGAAGTTGCGTAAACTGAGGACGATTTCGCGAATGCGCTTGGTGCCCTCCTGCATGGAACTCACGAGCTTGGGTAAATCTGAGAGCATGAATTCAAAATCGCAATCTTCAGCATAGTCCTGAATTTCTGCCACAGGTTGGGGATAGTGCTGACGATAGAGATCCAGCATTTGTTGGAGATCCCCTAAATAGTTGCGGAAACAGTTGAGATTGCCATGGATGAAATTCACCGGATTATTGACTTCATGGGCAATCCCCGCCACCATTTGCCCCAGGCTAGACATCTTTTCCGTTTGAATGAGTTGGGCCTGGGTTTGTTGGAGTTCTTCTAAAGCACCTGCCAATTCCTGAGTGCGCTCTACCACACGCTGTTCTAGATGACTATTGGTATTTTCTAGGTTGTCAAAGCTTTCCTGGAGTTGGGCAGCCATTTGGTTGAACGATCGCGCTAATTCATCCAATTCCCGAATTTCAGATCCTTGAATGTGTTGTGCCCAGTTGCCCAAAGCCATAGTTTGAGAAGCTTGATTCAGACGATTGATGGGAGCGGTGAGCCAACGGGCAAAGAGGACACTGAGGGCGATCGCACAAATCAAAGAGGCTAAACAGAGGAGAATGGTGATGCGGGTATTCGCATTAATCTTATCCAGAAAGTCCTTTTCCGGAATAGTGACCACCACCAGCCAGTCCAGACCCAGTTCATCGCGCCAAGGGGTAACCTGCACGAATTCTCGTTGACCATCATGCTTAAATTCAAAGGTTTGAGCGGTTTGCAGCGCCTGCAAGGAGGGATAGGTTTTCCTTAAGTGGCGCATGGTGGCGCGAATCAGATCGTTATCACTGTCTTCAGCCTTAATGCGTTCTGTCTTATCCTTCACCTTGCGCACGGGCTGCTCATCGCCACTACTAGCCACCAGCATTCCATTATGCTCCATGATGAAGGTGGTGCCCGATCGACTCACTTTCAACTGCTTGAGAAAGGCACTAATCTGGGTCAGTTGCTGATCGACGGAAAAAACACCCATGACTTTCCCCTGGCGATCGTAAATCGGCGCACTGGCTGCCACGGCGATGGGAAAAGGTTCCACTTTCCACTGATACACCGGACTCCAGTTGGGCTTGCCCAGACGAATGGTTTCGGCATACCAAGCATCTTCCCGAAAGGGATAGTCTAGTGTGCCCATTAACCGGGTTCTTTGCCCCTGTTGATCTGCCAGATAACTGCGAATCAGCGAGTCTCCATAACGCGGTTTCGATAAAACATCGATGGCGATCCCTTCCGGAGTTCTCCCTGAGGCAATATATTCGCCGTTTTCCAATCCAATGCCAATGTAACCAATGTCATTTAATTGCACCTGATGATGGAGAAAGTTACCTACTGCATCAAAATCCCGATACTGAATGGCTCCCTGACTGACTGCTCTAGCATTCATCTGACTGAGTTGACGAGGTGCTGCTAGGTAACTGGCTAAATGTTGCTCAATGCGACCACTAACTTCCTTTTGCAACCGCAGCACCAGTTCATTGACTGCCTTTTGCCCATTCTGCAGCGAAATATAACCTGTTAACCCGACAAAGAAGCAAATTTGTAGCACAAATGGCAAAATCAAGAGCGATCGCAGCGAAAGCCTGCGCCAAGAGGAAGTCGCTAAGGAAATAGCCAGTGGTCCGCCATGAGGGGAATTAGTAGGTTGTCTAGACATGGAGATAGGTATGACAGGGTGGACGTGACTGAGTGAAATTCTGGAAAATAATTACTTGTCTATCCAAATGCTATATAACTGAGCGAACTGTCAGACCAATAATTATCTTGCCTATTCCAGACGCTACAAAAATAAGACAGATGATCTAGCAACCTCCTCCTTGTAGATAGTTCGTATAATTAGAAAACCCTGCTTTAACTCCAAAATTGACATTTTGTCACCATTTATTTCAACGATCTGCACCCTAAAGTAGCCGAAGTTGAATATTATCTTCTGAGGTGGAATTAGATTGAGGCAGTATAGTCGAGGATGAAGGCGAAAGGGGGAGAGGAGAGGGTTCTCCGTCAAGAAGTCTTTCGGCGGCTTCTAGTAGATGGGGGCGCAGATCTTGCAGGTCTTCCCGATTGTTCAGATAGGCTTGCAATGCATCCAGGGGCCCCAGGCTGTTCCCCACCCCTAGTTCTGGTAGACGCGATCGCACCACTGGTTGATGAATTTCGGCTTGCAGCGTGTAGCTATGGCTGGAGACAAGGGCTGCATGAAGTTCACGATCGACGATGGCATCGGTCTGTTCTGGATAAAGACGGTAAAGCACCCGCACCACAGCATCTTGGATCTCACAGTCGGCGATCGCTTGCAATAGATCAGCAGCCGGATCTGGACTATCACAGAGATCGACTGCAATTGTGCGGAAGGGACGCGCTGGAACGGGACAAAATTCTACGATCGCCGATCGCCGCGTGACATTGGCTAGCACAAAGCCTTTCTCTTCCAGTTCTTCGCTGAAATCGACCCGCTCAATACTGCCGGGATAGACGATCGGCGGACAGTCATGCAGAATTTGATGCTTATGCACATGTCCCAAGGCCACATAGTCAAAACAATCTCGAATGAGCAACGACAATGGAACGGTAAATCCTTTGCCCACCGCCAGAAACTGTTCTGCGCCAAACCGGGCATTATCAGTCATCACATGCGCCAGCAGAATGGTGGGGAGAGTGGGATCGAGCTGACGAATTTCCCCTTCCAATGCTAGTTTCAGGCGATCGAGCAGTACTTCCCCCACCGCCGCCATCGACATCCCCTCCGTTTCTGCTTTGGTCATTAAGGTTGAACGATTCAGCCAAGGCAGTGTAATCACCTGCACAGATCCCTGTTGGGTCTGCATCCGATGGGTGGCCAGGGTATCCCCCACAATGACTCCCGGAACGCCTAGGGTGCGATAGATGCAGAGACTGGCACCGCCTGCGCCTTGGGAATGTTGATCATGGTTGCCGACCAAGAGCACGGTTGGAATGCCTGCTGCCACCAGTCGCTGAAATTGTTGGGCAAAGGCTTGCTGAATGTAGGGTACGGGCGTGGCATCCGGGAACGCATCTCCCCCAAACAGTACCAAGTCTACCGATTCGGCTAAAGCGCGATCGATGCAGTAGCTTAGCGTGCGAACAAAATCTTCAAAGCGGGTATTTAGACCTGTTTCAGGGTTAATCCGACCATGACTAAACCCACTCCCGAGGTGAATATCAGACAGATGGAACACTTTGACCATGGCACACAAGGTTTGGGATGATTTTACTCTAACAGCGATCGCACTTCCTCCTCCGACAAACTCAACGCTTCCGCAATTTGAGCCGATGTTAGATTTAGGGATCCCAACCGAACTACCGCATTCAGGCGAGCTTGCCGTTCTTGGTCTGCCCGTTGTTGTTCTTGGTCTGCCCGTTGCCGTTCCCAGGCAGCTAGTTCTGCCCCCGTCCCCGTGACTTGCCCCTGCCGATCGCACCAACGGAGCCACAGCCGAGTGACTTGCTCTTCAAATTCACCTTCCCATAGGGTGAGACCGACCTCGATCGTCTCTAGCCAAACCATTTGTCCTACCTGACTCATTCCACTCATTGGTGTGAGTTCCTGGTAGCGTCCGGCTTGTAATGTCCAAACCCGCAGCATTCCCCCTTTCATTTGTGTCTCACCTTGGATCTGTTGTAGGGGATCAAAGACGACGTAATAGGGAACTCCCACTTGGGCATAGATGTCTTTTTTGCTGACCAATTTGCCCTTCTGCTGTGACCTCTGGCTGAGGCTCAGTTCATCCCCTTCCTGATTGGAGACAATTTCAATGCAAACATCCGGAACTTTGCCAAACTCCCACACGAAATAGGAGCGATCGCGCCGTTGCGAAAAATCTTCCGATCGCTGCACCCCCAAACTGACCAAGACATCGGGAACAATGGGGTCGCCTTTCAGCTTGTAAAATACGCCCACGTTCGCTTCCGCAATAAAGGGCAAGGGAAGCACTTTGGAACTGTAGAGCGTATCAATCAAGAGTCGCTGCTGTTGTGCCGATTGAAAGTTATCCACAGGCGTATCATCCTCAATCACCAAATGGCTGATGTCAAGTTCAGTGATGATTTCCGTATCCTGTTGCTCCAATGCAGCATCTTGGGGATCTTGTCCGGCATCATCTTTTCGCTGAAGCAGTTGTTGAGTCATGGCAGGTTGGGGAACTCAAGGGGATTCAGGAGATCGGGACTCAGGATCGGGACTCAGGGGATGGCAAAACTGATACTATTATACGCCCTCTATAGCAATCCTAATTGATTTGTGGGGCGACATTCTGCCTGCACAGGCTAGAAGCCTGTCCCACTTTTACAACTGAAAGAGGATTGCTATATCGGTACAACTTTCTGTTTCTAGGTTATATGATGTGGAACTACAGCCGTGTCTATCGTGTCTATTGATATTGATCTACTTGTAGATCAATAAGCGTGGATCAATAAGCCACACCCCCTCTCCCCCTCTCCCCCTCTCCTCATTTAAACTGTGTTTCACCCAACTAAAAATTGCTGTAGATATCACAATAGCGATCGCTGCAACACAATAATTGATTAATTGAAATTGATTAATTGAAAAATGGGTCAGTTTTGATGGAGATGGGCGTGGGACAGGTTCAACGCTAAGTCAGCCCCCATCCCACGGATACCATAGGCTTACGATAGATAGATAAAGATTAATAGATAGGAGTAGATAGATAGAGCTAGCAATCAAGCAAAACAAGTCGATCGGGGTGCGATCGCTTGTGGAGATAGATTCATCGCTGGGGGAAGAGATTCCGTAAATGACTGGCAAACGCCGTAAACTAGGAGAGATCTGTTTGAATGTCCTGAGTGAACCATGACTAATATTGCGAATATCAGCGTGAAAACGATCGCGGGTGAAGACAAAAAAATGAGCGATTACGCCGGGAACGTTTTATTGATTGTCAATGTGGCTTCCTACTGTGGTTACACTCGGCAATACAGCGGCTTGGAAGAATTGCATCAAGCGTATGCTAGTCAGGGTTTGAAAGTGATGGCTTTTCCCTGTAATGATTTTGGAGCGCAGGAACCTGGATCGAATGCAG
>JAYKGX010000399.1:0-20650 GCA_035285565.1 Synechococcales cyanobacterium | reverse complement strand
CAAAAATTCCTCGAAGCGATTCCCCAACCACTCAACTCACTCACCACTAACTCGATCGCAGCAAGCCCTCAAAGGCATCATGTTCTTGCAAACTGCCTACCACGAGAATGCGATCGCCCAGATCAATCCGCACCTCACCCGTGGGATACCGATTCACTTGTTTGCCATGTTCCACTGCCATCACGGTTGCTCCTGTCAAGCGGCGAATGTTGGCTTGTGCCAGTGTCATGCCCTGGAGGGGTGAATCCGGTTGGATAACATACCAGCGATGTTGCAGTCCTTCCACCGCTGTCTCAATGTCGGTTACGCCCCAATACAGCGCCCGCTCTGGCAAAATATCGCGATAGTGCCCGGTGCGGTAGCGATTGACGGTTTGGTTGACTGCATAGCTAGAAGCACCCAGATTCAGCAACATATGCGCCCCCATCTCCAAAGCCGCCTCAAATTCTGGCTGCACCACTTCCTGCGCCCCCAGTTGATACAGCGATTCAATTTCGTCGTTGACATGCGCCCGCACGGTGATATCCAAATCGGGGGCGACATGCAAGGCGCGGTTGAGGGTTAGCCGAGTGGCCATGGGGTCTGGTAGGGCGATCGCCATCGCTTTGGCAGTTGTGAGATTAGCTTTTTCCAGCACCAGTTCACTGGCCGCATCACCAAACAGGTAGGGGATTTTGCGTTCCCGTAAACTTTGCAGAGCGGCTTCATTACTGTCAATCACCAAAAGTTGGTGCCCTTGGAAGTAGAGCATTCGCACCAGAGTTTGCCCGACCCGCCCATAGCCCACCACCACAATGTGATCCGCCAGTTCCTCTTCTACTCCCACCAATACAGGGGCATGGCTCATCTGGAACAGACGCTGAAAACCGGGAATCTGCTCTAACCATTGGATCAAAATAGGGGTGGCTTTGATAAAAAAGGGTGTGATGAACAGACTCACTGCTGTGGTGCCTACGATCAGACCGTAGAGCTTGGGCGAAAAGAGACCTTGCTCCTTGGCCACATTGGCTAATACAAAGGAGAACTCTCCAATTTGACTAATGCCAATACTGACGGTTAATGCAGTTTTGAGCGGATAGCCAAAGGCTCTCACAATGAATGCAACAATCACTGATTTCCCCAACATCGCGATCGCCACTAAGCCAATTAAAGTTGCAATATTTTCAATTAAAAATTTGGGATCAATTAATAACCCGATCGAAGCAAAGAATAACGTTGCGAATACATCTCGCATGGGCAAAACGCGATCGAGGGCATGATCCGCATATTCCACATTGGAAATCATCAAACCCGCCACAAAGGCTCCCATGGCAATGCCTAAGCCGATCGCATTGGTGAAGAGGGCAATGCCTAAACAAACCACGAGAATTCCCAACAGAAAGAGTTCCTGAGATCCACTTTTCGCCAGCGTTCGGATAAAGAATGGCATGAACCAATGTCCTACGGCGATCGCCATGCCTAAAAACAGGAGCGACTTGAGAATGGCAGCGAAGAGAGCAGCACCGATCGCCTCTGGGGGTTGGGTCAAGGCTGGCAGCAAAGCCAACATCAAGCCCAGCCCCAAATCCTGAATCACCAACATCGCCAGCATGATTTGCCCATGGGCCGTTTGTACTTCATTGCGATCGATCAGGGTTTTCAGCACCACGGCGGTTGAAGAAAGTGCTAATACAGCTCCTAAAAAGATAGCTTTGGGAATCGTCTCCACCCCACCCACCAGATAGGTTAAGCCACCTCCTAGGACAATCGTCAAAAGAATTTGCAACGAACCTCCCCCGATCGCGATCGTTTTGAGCCGCAGTAATTCCTTCAGGGAAAATTCCACCCCCAGGGCAAAGAGCAACAGCGCCACCCCCACTTCTGACAGCACTTGAATATCGCCTTTGAGGGACACTAGCCCTAGCCCTGCCGGTCCCACCACCGTTCCACCCAGAAGATACCCCAGTAGGACAGGCTGCCGTAAGCGATTGGCAAGAAACCCCCCCGTTGCCGCCGCCCCTAAAACCGTGACCATTTCCAAAATCAGTTTTAAGTCCCCTGCTGCCATGGTTCCTCTCCAGAGTTGAGTGCTTCGCTGATCCGGCAGTTATGGTAACTTACGATTCAGAGGGGGGAGAAGACTGTTGTATGGAGTTATTAGAAGCCGTCACTGCAATCGCCACACCCACCAGTACAATCATAGCGCCGAGGATCAAGGGGTAGGTCGGTAATTCTCGGAAGACTAGGTAAGCCAACAAACTCGCGCCGATGGGTTCGAGCAAAATCACCAAGGTGACGATCGTTGGCGATAGATAGCGCACTGCCCAATTAAAACTGGTATGACCCACTAACTGAGGAATCAGCGCCATTGCCCCCATCCACAGGTAAGTTGAAGGGGGATAGCCGCTGTAGGAACGCCCCAAGAGCCAAGGCAACGGCAATAGGAGCAGAGCAGCCATTGTGTAGACGATTGTTACGTAGGATTGCAACCCCAAGCCCCACTTTTGTGCCTGCTGTCCACAGAGCAGGTAGGCAGTAGCCGCCCAAGCCCCTAGCAGTGCAAGTCCATTCCCCAGCCAAGGTTGTGCGCCTGCGGAGGTCTGAGGCTCATGACTGATCAGCAGTCCACCGAGCAAAGCCAGCAAGATGCCGAACCAAGTCTGACCTCTAAGCCGCTCTTGAAAGCAAAATCGTGACAGCAACGCCACCCAAATGGGACTGGTGGTCACCAGGGTGGTGGAAGCGGCGATCGAGGTGTAGGAAAGTGATGTAATCCAAGCAGCAAAATGAGCGGCTAAACAGAGACCTGCAACGATCGCATACAAGAACGCGGTTTGAGGGGGTTTGGGAAAACTTGGGACTAGGGTGGGTGGGCTAGATGGCGATCGATGGAGCGAGATTCCTTTCCAGGACAACCCATACACCCATAGACTCAGGGCTGCTAGACTTAATCGCACAGCGGCTAAGACCAAACTGAAGCCAATTCCCTGAGCTTCAGCACTCTGCATGGCTAGCCGAATTAAAATTGCTGCTGTTGAAATGGCGATCGTGCCTAAAGCGAGGACCCCATAAAGTTTCCACCGAGGAGGCTGAGCAATCATAGAGAAGACACTTGCTGATCCAGAGACCCATAGAAAGCATCTCTTTAGCTTACTCTACTTTGGCTGTGACTTTTGGGAAGTGACTTTTGGGATGCGACTCTTTGGATGCGACTCTTTGGATGCGACTCTAACGGTTAAACCAACGGTTAGATGTCAGACTAGACCATCGGTACCGTGACGATAAATTCTGTTCCTTCCCCTAAGGTCGAATAGCAGTCAATTGTACCACCATGCTTCTCTACAATGATTTGGTGACTAATCGATAGCCCCAGCCCCGTTCCTTTGCCTACAGGTTTTGTGGTAAAAGAGGGTTCAAAAATTCGAGCTTTTACATCGGGTGCGATCCCCAAGGCATTATCCCGAATTCGGATCACAACATGTTCACGATTGCTAGAAAGGGCTGTGTGAATCACAATCTGGCATTGACAAATGGGTTTACCCTCTGCCTTGGCCTGTTCACTCATTTCATCCAACGCATCGATTGCATTGGCCAGAATGTTCATAAAGACTTGATTCAATTGACCAGGATAGCAGTTAATCGGCGGCAACTCAGCATAGTCTTTCTGAATTTGAATTTCACCCCGCCCGTCGCCGCTTTTTAAGCGATATTTGAGGATCATGATGGTGCTATCCAACCCTTCTTCCAGGATAAACTCCGTCTTGTGACCGGTGTCAGTCCGGGCAAAGCTGCGTAGGGAATGGCTAATCCCCCGAATTCGCTCAGTTCCATCTTTCATGGAGGTGATTAATTTAGGTAAATCACTGGAGAGATAATCTAGATCCATATTCTCCATTTCCTCGGTGATTGCCTCGCCCGGATCAGGAAAATGCTCTTGATACAGGCTTAGTAAGTTGAGCAAACTCTGCACATAGTGTTCAGCATGTCTGAGATTGCCACTAATGAATCCAACGGGGTTATTGATCTCATGGGCTACACCAGCAACTAATTGCCCCAAGGTCGCCATTTTTTCGCCTTGGACAAGTTGAAGCTGGGTTTGCTGAAGATTATGTAATGATTCAGAGAGTTCCGCTGTCCGTTCGGCAACGCGTCGTTCCAATTCTTGGTTTTGAGTCGCCAACGCCCGCGTTAACTGATAGAGCTGCAAATGCAGCTTTGCCCGCGCAATCACTTCTTCCTGCTGAAATGGCTTAGTGATGTAATCTACTGCCCCAAGGGAGAGACCTCTCACCTTGTCAACGGTGTCAGACAATGCGGTCATAAAAATGATGGGAATCAGCTGAGTTTCTGTATTCGCCTTCAGCCGACGACAGGTCTCAAATCCATCAATTCCTGGCATCATCACATCTAACAGAATGAGATCTGGCTTAGCATACTCAGTTTGTTCGATCGCAGACTCACCATCGATCGCGACTAAGGTTGTCCAGCCTTCTCCCCGAAGCGACTCGTTGAGTACCTTTAAATTGGTCGGATTGTCATCGACTAAGAGCACTTTTGGGGAGTGTGGCACAGTCATATTCATGGAACAGCGGGAGTAAAGGACTTCAAGAATTCGCGTATCTTCTTAGTCTGGTAACTGCCGGTCAATTTCCGCAATTCTGCGAAAAATCCAGCACAAAGAGTATCCGGGACATCCAATTCTTCTATAGTTCCCTCAATGCTTGCCAAATCACCCATCATGGCGAGGTGCTGAAGTTTTTCTAGAATTTCAGGATTGGGAGGAATAATCTCCTTCACTGACTGGGCTACGATCGGTGTCTGCAAGGAGGAAACTACTTCTTGAGCATCGGCATAATTCCATTCCAATTGCAAATGCTCCTGAAGGATCTGTAGAAGATCATTCACCTGAATGGGTTTGGGCAGAAATGCGGTTGCTCCGGCTTCTAAACTGCGACTTTGATCGGCTTCAAAGACGCTGGCACTCGATACCACAATAGGGGTTTGTTGGAATAAGGGGTCTTGGCGTAAGGTTTGAATCAACTCATGTCCATGCAGAGCAGGCATCTCTAAATCTGTCAAAATCCAATCTGGCTGGCGTTGCTGTGCCATCTCAAGCCCCTGTTGACCATCTTTTGCAGAAATAATCTGGAATCCTAGGGGTTGCAACAGATCGGTTAGCATTGCTTGACTTTCGTCAACCGAATCGACAATCAGTAATTTAGGCGCATCAGACTTAAGCCCAATAACCTTTTGGCTAGAGAAGCGATCGCGAATTCGCCAGTCCTGGGCGATCGGTAATATCACATCCAACCAGAAAATACTGCCTTCTCCCTGTTGGCTTTGTACCTGCAATTCGCTGCCCATGAGGTTAGTAATTCTTTGGCTAATGGCAAGTCCTAAGCCCGTTCCATCGGCTTTACGATTGCTTTCTCCCACCTGTTCAAAGGGCAGGAAGATTTTTTGTAACTGAGCCGGAGTCATGCCTACGCCTGTATCTTCTACCTGAAAACGTAAAGGAAGCAAAGCATTCGAGTCAGTATCGGTTGTGTGCTCTGTATGGGGAGATAACTTGACTTTAAAGGTCACGCTCCCTTGATCGGTAAATTTAATTGCATTCCCTAAGAGATTGATTAGTACTTGACGCAGCCGCTTTTCATCTGCTTGAATGCCCTGAGGCAAGTTGGGATCGAAGTCTGTATAGAAACTAATGCCCTTCTGTTCTGCACGAATACGACAAATTTCGGCAACACCATGTAAAAAGCTAGGGAGATTGAGATCATTGGGATAGAGTTCTAACTTACGAGCTTCGATTTTTGACAGATCCAGAATGTCATTAATTAGGGTTAATAGATGGGAGCCACATTGATGAATGATGCTAATGCCTTCCCGTTGTTTGTGGTCTAAAGTAGACGATCGCTCTAGAACTTGAGCATATCCTAGAATCCCATTCAACGGAGTGCGAAGTTCATGACTCATATTAGCAAGAAATTCACTCTTTGCCTGGTTGGCAGCGTCGGCCGCAATTTTGGCAGTTGCTAATTCCTTGGTACGTTCTTCTACCTTAATTTCTAGCGTTTTGGAATAATCGAGTAATTGTCCATTGGCTTCTACCAAGCGCTGATGTTTATAGGCATTGGTAGTTGCAATGACCGCTGTAATCAAAGCCGTGAGGGGGGCAACCACAGGGATCAAGACTCCCTGGACAAAGAGACCGTAGGAGCCAACCATGAAAAAGGTTCCCATTCCCAAAGAAGCCCAGAAAATTCGTCCCCCAATAATATTCCGTTTGCCTTCGCTATAGCGAGCTAGGCTCCAACTCCCTACCGTCCCACAGAGAGTCCATAGAAAGATCCAACTCGTTTGTTGCCAATGGGTGAATCCGCGCAGTCCCGATCGCCCTTCGATTGCCGATCGCACGAGCTGGCTGGCAAGGTTGGCATGAATAATCACCCCTGGTGTTGGTTTTTCAGCATAGAACCAGGAACTGCTATAGGGTGTTTTAAAAAAATCGTTGGTACTGATTGCAACGGAACCGATGAAAACGATGCGATCGCGAAATTGATCCGCAGGAACTTTCCCAGAAAGGACATCTCGCATTGTCACCGTTGGGAACATGGAAGTCGGACCCCGCCAGTTCAGTAGAATCTGATAGCCCCCTAAATCGCCATTGGGATAACCGCCTTCAGACTGGGTGAGGGGTTGATAGGTAGCTTTGCCCAGACGGTAGATTTGTTGATTGGCATTAACGGCTTCTAGGGTGATTTTTTCAGCTTCTAGGTACTTGAGCGCCACTTGTGTTGCCAGACCTGCTTTAATAGCATTACCATCTTTGTCATCCTGAGCTGTCAAGAGTCCACGACGAACTTTTTGGTCGGGATCTAATACCAAGTCTGCCATCCCCACTTGCCCCTTTTCTTTGAGCGCTGGAGCTGGATCCACTCGATCGCCCGTGACCTTTTCAACGCCAATTAATTGGGGAGTGGATTTAAAGACTTCCACTAATTTCTTGTGTCCCGGTTCTTCTGGCAGATCTCGATACAAGTCCATGCCGATCACTCGTGGCTGCTGTGACCGAATTTTTTCCACCAATTCTGCTAGGGATTGATCTGGAATCGGCCAACTTTTCACCGATTGAATATCTGCTTCATCAATGGTGACTACAACAATTTTATCCTCAATGGCTTCACGGGGACGTAATCGAAAGAATTCATCCCGAACCCCCCATTCCAGAAGATTGAAAGCGCCTAAAACATTACCCGCAATTGCCGCGATCGCTACCGTTGGTACAATGACAAACACTGGATGCGATCGCATAAAGATTTGCTTGGGAGAAAGCTGACTGGGGAAAATCTTCTTCAGGGAAAACAACATAATATGTATTGACTGGAAAGCGTTCACAAGGTAATTGATTGCTTCCTGGAAACAATCTGCCATTAAACAAAATGTAGAGGTGTATAGATCACACCATACCCTCTACATTCATGATGATCTCAACTTAAGCAGCAGATGAGTGAGCCGCAACTGATTTAATGCATTGCCAATGAGCTAATAGCACCCTTTAAGGGCGCAGTTTTGATATCTGCCAAGCCAACAGAACTCAGTAAATCATTCCAGTTTTTTGTTGATTTTTCACTTTGGGGTTCATTCAGTCGCAGATTGGCTAAGGTTGCTACGCAGTCATACCAAACTCCCATTTTGCCGAAAGCTGTAGCATCTGCTAGTTCATCTCCCTCTGCTAATGTTTTGGCTAGCTCAGCAGTCGGCGTAATTCGCTGCACCCAGCCATCCACATAGGGACTACTCGGTCGGAGATGACTGTCTAACTTAAGTGCCATCAACCATTGGTAGTTTTTGCCCACTTCTAATGCAGGGGCATTGGCAGGGAGTTGTACCGTCATGATTTCTGCCTGCCCTGACACCGGAAGCACCATTTGATAGACCATGTTGCCATCTTCATCTTTGAGACTAAAAATGGCTTCTTGGGCATCTGAAGCAGGGACATAGGCCATGATCATCGGACGAGCTTGTACCGTAGTGCCAAAGTAACTCTGGGGCACTAAAGGTTTCATGGCTTGCTGTTCCATAGGAGTTGCTGCCACTGACCCGACCCGAGAAGCACCCCTAGCGGCTTGACGAGGGGTTGCACTGCCTGACGGCGGGGCAAACATCGTATTACGAGAGCCTCCCCCAGTGGCTTGACGTGGAGAAGCATTCCCCGTAGGCGGGGCAAACATCGTATTGCGCGAGGCTCCTCCCGTGGCTTGGCGAGGGGCTGCATTGCCTGACGGCGGGGCAAACATCGTATTGCGCGAGGCTCCTCCCGTAGCTTGACGAGGGGCATTATTGCCTTGGGGTGGTACAAAAAAGGATCCCCGAGACGCTCCCCCGGTGGCTTGACGCGGGGCCGTACTTTCTGGGGAAGGGATGAACCCAAAGCTGCCCCGAGAAGCCCCACCCGTGGAAGTACGGGGTGCCGTGTTATTGGTGGGGGGGGTAAAGGTGAGGGCTTGTGCTGTATCCAGACTACCCCAAGCACTTCCAACCGCAAGGGCTGTTGTACTTAGTAGATGAGTCAGTACTGAATGTTTCATGATTTGTTCTCCAGATGAGAAGCAAGGATTGTAGATAAAAAATGACCGCAAACAATTTCACAAACCTGAGAATGAATCTCCTAGGATGGAATAGGTCAGCAATTCTTAGAACTACTGGGTCTATCGTAGGCAAGCTTAGAATGGAAAGATGCCGTGCTACCACTTATCTACCGCATTGCGACATCCGTTGTTCTACGAGTTTCTTTTCATTGATAAGAAATGGCTAAACCATCACTAAGACCCAAGCTATAACCAATTCCCCACTAAGACAAAGGCCGACCAGAAGAAGGGATCTTCATAGTCGCTAGCAATCATTGATTTCTGGGCTTGTTGGAGTGCCTGAGCTTTCGTCATTCCTGGCTGACGCAGATTGGCATAGAACTTTTCCATCAAGCTGGCGGCGGCTTTATCTTTAACCGGCCAGAGTGTTGCTAGGGTCGATCGTGCCCCAGATTTTACAGCCAGTCCTGCTAATCCTAGGGTGGCTCGGTTATCACCGGCTGCTGTGTCGCAAGCACTGAGAACCAGAAGCTCGATCGCGCCTCCTTGTGCTACATTTTCTCGGGTTTGCAGGAGATTGGACAGCTCACGCACGTTCATTGGTCCCTCCCAGGTCAGGAGGTAGGTGTCCTCCATGCGGGAGCTGAATTGTCCATGGGTGGCGAGGTGAACAATTCCGGCTGGGTTGTACTTGACCCGATCGGCAAGGGTATTCACGGTAAATTCCTGGTTTAACAGGGTTTGGGCAGCGACTAGTTGAGAAATTTGCTTGACCTCTGTTTTCACCTCCGGCAACGCATTGAATCCTTGGCGGGCTTCACTGATTCCAGCCACGATCGCCCCCATTTCGGTCGGTCGCGATCGCGTTTGCATGAGCTGCATGCCAGGGGAGAGGGCAACTGCATATTTTTCAACGAGATATTGCTTGCCATCATAGAGAGCTGGCATGGGGATATTTCTGAGGGCCCCATCTGATACAAACACGAGGGTTTTGGCTTGGGATAACTCTGGTGCGGATTCAATTGGGCGAATCAGCCAGTCGTAGATCTGCTTGGATAACCGGAAGCGATCGCGTTTATCGGAGACTGGATTGAGGGAAGCGAGAAATTCATTCAGGGTATCCTCAACCTGATTGCGGGTAATCGGGGTTTCATGGTAAACCAAAGGCTGACCCGCTGTGGAAGCAATGACGGCGATCCGGTCTTCTAGCAGGATTGGGTAGATGACACTAGCGGATTGATCGAGTTGATCAATTTGTTGCGCTTGTGTATCCAGGCAGGCTTCCCGGAAAAAGTTATCCAGTTCCGCTAGTTGCAAGGCTTCCATCAGACTCCGAGCTTGCTTGAGTTCGTCCTGGTTGGGGCGCTTCTCTAGCAGCAGGGCTACGAGTTCTCGATAAATCGGTTCGATGCTGTCTCGGAATGAAAATTGGACATCAGAATTAATGGCAACCAAATCTTGGCGTAAATCCTTCAGCGCATTGACGGCTTCTGTATAGGCTTCGATCGCTTGAGCGCGCTGATTTTGTTGCTTGAGGCTGCGACCCACTTGCCAAGCTGCCTGGGAGGTAATTTCTTTGACTTGAATTTGGCGCGCGATCGCGAGGGCCTGTTGGCTGAGCTGGAGTGATTCAGCAGGTTGCCCCGAGAGACGATAGAGATGGGCTAGTTGAATCAGGGCGTAGGCTTCTGCTTGGGGGTCTTGCAGGTTTTGAGCTGCTTGAGCCGATGTAGCGAGTTGGGTGGCAAGTTTGCGGGTCTCTATGGGGATGGCTGATGGATCGAGGCGCGTGAGCATTGCCACAAACCGGATGGTGAGATAGATAGATGTGCGGTTCGGGGCAAGGGTTTGAAGCTTTTGATGTATCTTCTGAGCCAGTTCCTTGGTTTGCGATGTTTGCTTTGCTTCGATCGCAACTTCGAGTTGATGAATCTGGGCTTGAAGTTGATCGAGTGGATTGCTGGCCTGCTTTTCTGCCTCTTGGAAATCCCCGATCGCCTGCTCCCATTCCCCCAGATACCAGTGAGTTTGACCGAGACTCAGCAGAATGGAACTCGTTTCGCGATTGCTGCCAACGGCTTTTGTCACACGTAAACTTTCTGCAAAGATATTCTTGGCGGTTTCCAGATCCCCCACCACTTGTAACGCAGCCCCATAGTTATGTAGGGCATTGGCTTTCAAATCTGAATCGGGCAGAATCATGATTTGGGATTCAAGGGATTCTAGTTTCTGCTGGGCACGGCGATAGAACCCAAGGGTCTTCATGGCCTGGGCTTGGTTAATTTGCGTTCCAATGGCTCCGATCGAGTCTTTGGCTTGGCGATATAACTTTTCTGCCTGTTCCCAATCACCCAAGGCGGCTTGGGGCTGTCCGGTGGAGAGTTTTAAATTGGCATGGGTGTTATAGATTTTGGCACTGAGGGCTGCACTGGTGGGTTGACCTTGAATCAGTTTACGGCTGGATTCGATCGCCCGTTTAGCCTGATCCCATTGGCTGAGTTCCTGGTGGGCGAGGGAGAGATAGTTGAGCGCTAGGATCTGATTGCTGCTATCGCCCGTGCTAGAGAACTGTTGAGCGGCTTTTTCCCAAGCTTCGATCGCCTCTTTGAATTGTCCTTTGCTATAAAACTGTCGTCCTTGATCTAATGGGTGTTGGGCAGTGGTAGGTTGACTGACCGCAACAGGATCTACAGGTAATACTTTGGATAGGTTCGCGGCCTGAGCCGAGCCAGCAGATAGACCAATCGATAGAGCAAATAGCCCCAGGATAGGAGATAAGGAGGATGAAGATGACATGGTTTTAGCGTTGAGAAATTCAAGTGGGCGAAATCCAGGATGGCAAGGGAGGAAATGCAGGTGAACAGGGTGCTTCACCTCTACCTCGGGACTGAACCGCCCTAAACGATCCACCGTTGACTGGAAGTGTAGTTGATCGGTTGTGCTTAGAATGCCCAGAATTCTAGGGAGCTATCAACTCCTTGATGAAAGTCGCTGTTGAAAGCCGCTTCAGCAAGAGAATTGATCGCGATCGTGCTCCGTAGGGCGGCAGAAAATAAAAAAACAAAAGAAAACAAAATAGCCCTGAGGGTAATCCCAGGGCAAATGCTAGCCAATTTATCTATGCTGGACTAAAAGCTTGACCTTGCCTAGAATCCCCTCACTCTGTTCTGCGCCGCGCCGGAATAGAATTCGGCGCTCTAGCGTGCGAAGTCCGTTGGAAACGGACTGAAACAAAGGCTGTTTTTGAGTCCCTTGCGGGACTTCGCCCTGAGAGACCGTGGTTTTCAACCACAGGCGGATCAACAACGGAGCGAACAACGGATGCTGGGAGCTGAGACGGAATAGCTTGTCACTAGATCACGTCTAGATGGATGCATCAGCAGATTGGCAAGTGGTTAGGGTTCAGAAGTTTCTATGGGTTGACGGCGATCGGTGGGGAAAGTGCTGTAGAAGCTGGAAATAATGGCAACACAAAGCCACCACAGGGTACTAACTTGGGGACGGTAGAGGACGGTATCCACCAAGCCTTGTCCCATTAAGCCTGCCAGAGAGGCGATCGCCCCCATCAACCAGAAGCCGTCGGGATCCGATTGCGATCGCAACCGTTGGAGTTGAAGCGCTGCTTGATTAAATGTGACGAGCAACAGCCATAGAAAACTCGCTAAGCCAATTAGACCCGCTTCTACGGTTACTTCTAGCAACACTGAATAGGCGCTCAGGGCCGTAAATCGGGTGCGGGAATAGATGGGATAAATTTGATTAAAGGCATCATTGCCGGGGCCAATGCCTAAAACAGGACGGGCTTTGATCATTTGGATGACAGAAGTCCACACGTTCAAGCGGAAATTATTGCTACTGTCTCCCCGCCCAACAAACATGCTGAGCACCCGCGATCGCACGGGAGGAACAACTAACACACTGAGTAAGATGAATCCACCTACACCACCGACTAAAGCGGGTAAAACCCATGTGCGGCGATAGAGATGAAGCCAATAGCCTAACAGCAGCCCCAACGTGACTGAGCTGACTACTAGGGCAATCCATCCGCCTCGACTGTAGGTAAATATCACACTCAGCCCATTGATGAGGAGCATCATCCCCGCTAATGCTTTCTGCCAAGGGGTTTTCCAACGGAAGCAAGCCATCACACTGAATATGACCGCAGGCAGTAGGTAACTGGCCAGGAGATTGGGATTGCCTAAAAAACTATAGACCCTTGTGAAATTGCCCATGGCAGACTCGGGATCCGACCAGGTTGCCAGAGGGGGAGCACCATAGATCGCCTGCCGGATGCCGTAGGTACTCACCAAGACGCAGGTCAGCAGATAAATCGTGACTAAGGTCGATCGCAGTTTGGCAATCCGCAGCACCCGCGCCATGACCACAAAGGTGAGCAGGTAGAGGGTCAGTTTTGCGAGTCCTTCCAGTGCTGCTCGTTTGACGGGAGAGGCTCCGGTGGCGATCACATTCACTCCCCAGAACAGCAGGACGGTCAGGTGAATTGGAGTCAGCCCCCAGCCTGTGGTTTTGCGCTCATCCGTTAAGGTCAACAGCCCCCAAAAGGCGATCGCCGCCACCAGGAAGACTGAGATTAAGGTGGTGGTGACGTAGGGAGCCAAACCAAACAACACTCCCAATAGCCCTAGGGCGATTAGATCCCCATGCTGGAGAAGAAAACTGCCCGATCGCCAGGATTGTAACAGTCCCACAATACGATACAGGTAGCTTGCCGATCGCCATTGATAGAGGGCCAGACTTTGGAGGGTGAGTTGGGTCCACAGGGCATTCATCGCGGGTTCGCCAGGAAAAGACTGCGGACATTATCTACGAAAAGGGTCCTAGTTGGGTGTGCCTGTCAGGCTGAAGGGGCGAATTTCGGTAATTTGAACGGCGATGGTCTTCCCTTTCAGGTCCGCAATCTTGCCGGGGAAGAAGGTGAGTCGGTTGCCTCGGGTGCGACCCATCACTTGGGTTGGATCCTTAGGATTTTGGTCTTCCACCAGCACTTCTTCAATGCGATCGCGGTACCGTTGCGATCGTTCTGCGGCTTTTTGGGCGACTAGGTGATTTAGGCGTTGGAGGCGATCGGCTTTGACTTCTTCCGGCAGTTGATTGTCCCACAGGGCAGCGGGAGTGCCAGGGCGGGGGGAGTAGGCAGCGGTGTTTAGGATATCAAAGCCAATGTCTTCGACTAAGCGCATGGTATTCATGAACTGTTCTTCCGTTTCGCCGGGGAAGCCCACGATCGCATCGGCACTAATGGCGGCATGGGGCATGCGATCGCGAATGCTGGCGATGATACGGCGGTATTTTTCATGGGTGTAGCCGCGTGCCATGGCTTTCAGCAGGTCATTGTCGCCGGATTGGAAGGGAATGTGGAAATGTTCACAGACTTTGGGAAGTTCAGCGCAGGCTTGGATGAGGCGATCGGTGAAGTAGCGCGGGTGGCTGGTGGCAAAGCGAATTCGCTCAATCCCAGGTACGTCATGGACGGCGTAGAGCAGGTCGGTGAAGGTGTGTAGGTGTTGCCCGTTGTCTTTGCTGCCGGATAAGTCGCGTCCATAGGCATCAATATTTTGACCTAGGAGGGTCACTTCTTTGTAGCCCTGTTGTCCCAGCATTTCCATTTCGGCGCGGATAGCTTCGGGCGGGCGAGATTGTTCTACCCCACGCACACTGGGCACCACGCAATAGGTACAGCGCTCGTTGCAGCCGTAGATCACGTTGACCCAGGCGGTGACTTTGCTATCCCGCCGAGGTTTGGTGATGTCTTCCATGATGTGGATTGGCTCGGTGGCAACGATTTGGTTACCACTGAAGACCTGATCTAGCAAGCTATCCAGTTGGTTGGCATATTGCGGACCCATGACCAAATCCAGTTCGGGCACTCGGCGCAAGAGTTGTTCTCCTTCCTGCTGGGCCACACAACCGGCGACGATCAGGGTGAGATCCGGATTTTCTTGTTTCCGTTTGGCTTGTTTGCCTAGGTAGGAATAGACCTTTTGTTCGGCATTGTCGCGAATGGTGCAGGTGTTGTAGAGAATCAGGTCTGCGTCATCCGGCTCTTCCACAAATTGCATTCCCATGGTTTCCAGGATGCCTGCCATGCGTTCGGAGTCGGCTTTATTCATTTGGCAGCCAAAGGTGGTGATATGGTAACGGCGCGGCATTAGCGTTTCCTTGGGAATGGGGAATGGTCAAAACAGGACAGCTATCTATTGTAGCGCGAAGTTCTGCAAGATTGATGCTTGCTTAGAGATTTGCTAATTGCTTAGATAACGCCTCTAGCCCAATCTTCTGGGCGATCAATTTCCCAGGTGAATGGCTTCATCTGAGCATGAATTAATCTATGAATTGATTGATTCTGGCAAGAATTTGAGGTTCGATCGTTTTCCAAGCCGATCGCATTCGATAAAGCTGAATCAATTCATAAGCTACACAAAAGATCAATCCAAAGAGTCCCAATAGCATTCCAAAAGTTGCCCATTCTGGAGGACTGTTTTTCTGAGGCATCCCGTAACGCCATGTGAAGCCAGAGAATAGATCTAACCCCATATACATCACAACGATCCCAGCAGAAATTCCGTACCACTTGCCAGGTAAATTAGCAAATAGTCCAAGACTCTCAAAAAAATCACGAGGTTTTGCGATCCAATATTTTTTATGCCGATCGTGATTCACAAAGATCAATCCACAGCTCTTTCTACTGGCAGTGTAGCCAAACAAGACAGATACTCGCTGACCGTCTCGGACTTTAATTTTATGAGCACCTGGAATTATTATATCCTGCTCTTTTCCATCACTTTTTTGAATCGCTAATTCTATTATTAAACGACTCAAAGTATCCCTAGGATTTTTGGATTGATAATTACCAAGATCAATTTTATCTTGATATTTCTGGACTCCTACAGCAATTCCAGAGCATATCTCCCAGTAAATTGTTTGCTGATTGACATGAATAGGTTTAAGCGATCGAATTTCTAGCATAATTCACTCATTTTAGCGGGGGGTTCAAGAAGTTGAACTTTTGCAAAAGTCCAACTTCTGTTCCCGATCGCCTAGTCGGTTTCTAGCATGATCTCTCTAGCAGCAACGCAGATGACGGTGGGTTCGTCCCTCCTACGGACAGGTTGGCTCCATTCGTGGGCGCTGATGAAATTGAGAATATGCAAAAGCCCGATCGCCGCCTCGACAGCATCGGCATCTCCAATCAGTTGCAGTTGAATGCGTTTGGTCTGACGTTTCATTGGGTTTCCTCAAACATGAATAACGGACGAGGAGAACCCAAAAAACTAGCCACCCCGATGTCTGGCATGACAAAACAGGGCGGCTGGGAGTGCTAAAATGCAATCCAGGTCACCATGCTGGGTACTACAGCTTGGGGGCTTAGCGATCGTTTTGAGGGTCTGAAGCTCAAGGCGATCGCGCTAGGTTTTTGGGCTAAGCTGCAGAAAATTAGATGATAATCTGCAGCTTAATCATAGAACTTTAGCGGTTATCGACGCTTTTCGTCAAGCATACCGGGGGCAAAAATTTCCGGCAGGGGGATCTCCACCCACTTTGGTTGCTTCATCACATCATAACGTTTTGTAACAGTTAGCCCAGAAAGACGATCGCGCTCCCAATTAGCTGCTTGCAGGTGTTGTTGCCTGTCCAGTCCATCCAAGCTAAAGGGGAGATATTTTCATGCGCAAAAATCATCATTCTGCCAATCAATCACAGTTTGGCAACCACTCAAAAAGCAGAAAGGCGATCGCAATTTCTACCGCATTAATGTCTACCATTGCAATCTGGGCAGGAATGGGAACTCGATCGGCGATCGCAATGCCATCCCCCAACCAGACAACGATCGCAACTCAATCCATCACAATCTCCAATCCGCCCTCTTCCTTGCCGCTTGCCCAAACCAACAGCCTTGCACCCAAACAGCAGCAGACAGGCAACTCAATCAATATCTTCGGCATATTTCCCCTGTGGTTCTATGCGATCGGTGGCGTGCTATTGTTTTTTGTCTTTTTGCCTAAAATTGGTTGGGTTGCGGGGTTGATCGTCATTGGCGAACGGGAAGTGGGAATTGTTACAAAGAAATTTTCCGCCAAAACCCTCCCTGCTGGACGCTTGATCGCACTAGAGGGAGAAGCGGGATTACAGGCAGATACCCTCTCTCCGGGTTGGCATTTTGGCTATTTCCCCTGGCAATATAGTGTGCAGAAAGATGATTTAGTCGTGATTCCCCAGGATGAAATTGGACTGATCATTGCTAATGATGGCATTGCTATTCCTGCCAGTCGCATTTTAGGTAAAGTTGTCAAATGTGAGAACTTCCAAAATGCCAGACAATTCCTGCTCAATGCTGGGGAAAAAGGACGACAGTTAGCAGTGCTGACCACAGGAACCTATCGGATTAACACCGCCTTGTTTACGGTAATTACATCCAGAAATGCAAATCAGCATGGCATGTTTTCTGGACAGTTAAAGGTCTATCCTGTTAAACCCGATCGCGTAGGAATTGTCACCACATTAGATGGCGCACCGATCGCAGTTGGCGAAATTGCAGGACCCACGATCGCAGGACATGAAAACTATCAAAACGCCCAACAATTTATCAATGGGGGCGGATGTAGAGGGCTACAGGAACAGGTATTGCTGTCGGGGTCGTGGAATTTAAATCCTTGGTTTGTGCAGGTGGAACAGGTGCCAATGACGGAAGTGCCGATCGGTTACGTGGGAGTAGTCATCTCCTATGTCGGAAAATCCCATGAAGATATCAGTGGCGAATCGTTTACCCATGGCAACTTGGTTAACAAAGGCGATAAAGGTGTATGGATTGAACCGTTACATACGGGTAAACATCCGTTAAACACCCAAATTATGAAGGTGGAATTAGTTCCCACAACCAACATTGTACTCAATTTCACCCAACGATTTAAGGGAGAGCATGGCTATGATTCTTCCTTAGTGGCACTCAGATTACTGTCCTTTGATGGCTTTAGCTTTGAGCTAGAGGTGTTCCAAGTGATTCATGTGGGAGCCATGGATGCGCCGAAGGTCATTTCCCGTTTGGGATCGATGCAAAATTTGATCGATCAAGTTCTGCGACCGATCGTCGGTAACTATTTCCGCAACTCTGCCCAGGAATATACCATTCTGGATTTCCTCATTGCCCGTAGCGAACGCCAAACCGAAGCGGCTGACTATGTGCGCCAAGCCCTGCGAACCTATGATGTGCAAGCGGTAGATACCCTCATTGGGATGATTTCGCCCCCGCCGGAATTGATGCATACTTTAACCGATCGCAAAATTGCTGAAGAACAGGAAAAAACCTACGTGACCCAACGCATGGCCGAGAGCCAACGGCAGGAACTCGTACGGGAAACTGCCTTGGCAGATATCCAAAAAGAGGTGGTGACAGCAGAAGAAGGGGTGAAAATTGCCAAATTGCAGGCGGCAGCCCAG
Source organism: Synechococcales cyanobacterium (assembly GCA_035285565.1). Lineage (GTDB taxonomy): Bacteria > Cyanobacteriota > Cyanobacteriia > Leptolyngbyales > Leptolyngbyaceae > JAYKGX01. Next base: position 2,624 of record JAYKGX010000399.1, on the reverse strand, counting down.
GTGGAACAAGCCAATGGGGAAGCAGAATCGATCCGTCTCACCGGAGAAGCCAAAGCCGATGCCTACCTAGCTGGGGTCAACGCCTTGGGCGCACAGGCCTATACGTCCCTCCAACTCATGCAGGTCATTGGCGATCGTCAGGTGCGGGTGGTGCCGGATGTGGCAGTGAGTGGGGGCAATGGTGGCGGCATTCTGGATGCAATGCTGGGGGTATTGCTGCAACAACAGAACTTGGAAACCCCAAATATCAAAAATGGACGGCGATCGATCGTGTCAGGGCAACTTTCTGGGGCACAACCGCGATCGGATGACTCCAAATAGTTGAAGCTACAAGCGCCGCGCCGGAATAGCCGCGCCGGAATAGCGCCGGAATAGAATTCGGCGCTCTAGCGTACGAAGTCCGTTGGAAACGGACTAAAACAAAGGCTGTTTTTGAGTCCCTTGCGGGACTTCGCCCTGAGAGACCGTGGTTTTCAACCACGGGCGGATCAACAACGGAGCGAACAGTTGAGCGAACAACAGAGCGAACAACGGACGCTGGGACCTTATTTTCGATCGAGTCCCTAGAGAATGCAGTCCCTAGAGAATGGAGTCAAGGCATAATGGGAACAGACCTTCAACCGTACCAGGATCCCTGTGTGAACCCGCTCGATCCCCCATCACCCCATCCAGCCTCACCCAACTCACGCCCTGTTGACTCGCACTGTATGTGTTGGAACCCGGATTGTTCTGATCGCCAAAATTCTGCCAAGCGGTTAGTCTGCCATGCCTGTGGGTCTCCCCTACGGTTGGCAGATCGATATCAAGCAGTGCGATCGCTGGGTCAGGGCAAGCAGAATCGTACTTGGCTAGCGATCGATCTCGGTGCCGATTCTGCCAATGAACCCACGCTACCGCATCCTCAAAATTTCCAAACGCCACATGCCCAAAATCTATGCGTTGTTAAACAGTTCTGGCATCAGTCGCCCAGCCTGACGGATGCCCTCGTCCAGAAAGTGCAGCACTATAATCAGGTGGCAGCTTGTTGCGATCGTCTTCCCAAAGTGCGCGATTGCCTGGTTCAATCCAGAAAAATCGATCCTGCTTGGAATCATCATTCTTCAGATGATCATGGCTGTAATGCTTTAAGCGATAACTATTTGATACAAGATTACATAGTTGGTGATCAGTTAGAAACTCTCTTGACCACTGTGGGTACATTGACGATCGAACAAGCTTGGCAGATCTTGATCGATATTTTACCAATTCTACAAGCATTTCAATCTGTTAACTTTATCCATGGGGATATCAAACCCGAGAATATCGTGAGGCGATCGCTGTCTGTAGGCCAATCTGGTGCGGATGAGTCCCAGTCTGGCAAAACTCATGCTTTTACATTGGTCGAACTAGGATTATTGCTCGTTTCTGGGTCTGAAAGTGGCAATCCCGCCTATGCCGCCCCAGAACAGATCAAGGGCAACCCCACCTTTGCGAGCGATCTCTATAGCTTGGGCATGACTTGCATTCATTTGCTCACGGGTATCCATCCCTTTCAGTTGCGGCTTACGGATGGAAACAATCATTGGCAACATTACTGGTTGAGAGAAGATGAAAATACTAGTGAAAATTTTAGTAGCAATAATATATATCATGCTGCAGAAAATGATTGGGAACGACAACAGTTATCGAATATTCTCGATCGGATGATTGCTGATGATTTAGATCACCGCTTTGATAATGCAGAAGAAGTTGTGAAGGCGATCGCTCAACTTGGAAAACCGATCATCCCGCTACAGTTGCCACCCGCTACGGGTTGGATCTGTACCGCAACTTGGCAAGCCCTTGCAGGTCAGAGCAATCCCCTCCAAGCGATTGCCCTTTCGCCCCAAGCTGCCTACCTGGCTATGGCGAGTGAGGATCCCATCCTACGTCTGTGGAATTTGCCAATCCCATCCGTACCTTTTTCGCGTCCGCTCCTGCTCTCTGGTCATGAACGCGCTGTGACTTGCCTAGATTTCCATCCCCACAACCCCTTGCAGTTGATCAGTGGCAGTCGCGATCGCACCTTGAAACAATGGCAGATCCAAGCGGATGAACAGGGAAACCTGCAGGCAGCCCACATTCGCCACAGTTGGCTGGGGCATTCCCAAGGGGTGACGGCGGTGCGCTGGAGTCCGGATGGACAGTGGATTGCCAGTGGTGGAAAAGATGGCTATCTCAAACTCTGGTGGGCGGAGACGGGCAACCTGTGGACGCAAGTGAAAGGGTATCGGTTGGGCATCACGGCGATCGCCTGGAATCCGAGTTTCTGGGCTTTACTCGTGGGAGACCGATCGCGAAATTTCCTATCCTGGTTACCGCTTCTTGCCAGCGCCAGTGCCGATTCCACAATTCAACTTTGGCAAATAGGAGAACAATGTTTTCTAGATCACAACTCTTTGCGTCAAAATTTGCATGATCAGAATTCGCAGAATCAGAATTCGCAGAATCAAAAGTTACATGATCAGAATTTGCAGAATCAAAAGTTACATAATCAGAATTTGCATGATCAAAAGTTGCGTGACAATTGGCACGAAAATGCTGTCATGTTTACTTCTTGCGATCGTCAGTTGTTGCAGATCGATACCTCTACACCCCCGGTTCTA
>JAYKGX010000398.1:0-5859 GCA_035285565.1 Synechococcales cyanobacterium | reverse complement strand
AGGTCACACTTAATTTTTGCAAAGCCGCATGGGCCGCCACCACCGACACCACTCTCACATTAGCGGGATCAATCCCACGGGTCGTCAACTCGTCCATCACTAAGGTCGTGGTTCCGCCAGTCGCGAGCATGGGATCAGTCACCAGTACCCGAGTTTGCGGATTAAGCTGTTCAGGCAATTTGTTCAAGTAGCACTTTGGCTCCAGGGTTACTTCATCTCTAGCGACTCCCATATGGTAGATCGACGCGAGGGGCAGTAAGGGTTGTGCTCCATCCAGGAGAGACAACCCAGCTCGCAGGATGGGAACCACCACGACCGGAATCTCAGGATTGATAAAGGTAGCAGGACAGGCTGCAAGAGGCGTTTCGATGGTCGTTTCCGTAGTGGGCAACCATTCCCGCACTGCCTCATAGGTTAACCAACGTCCCAACTCGGTCATAGCACTGCGGAAGAGGGCTGAAGGAGTTCCAGCATCGCGAGCTACGCCTAACCAATGCTTAATGAGAGGGTGCGGTGGAACATAGACACGAAGTTGGAGAGCCATAAGGAGGGGATCGAAGTGAATCTGAACGTGATAAAACCTGCCCTATCATAACTCCGTTCGTCGATCCCGTTGAGAGTGGATGATGAAAATAAGGCATACTTTACGTAAATTTTTAAAAAATAAAAAATCAAAATTAATAAATTTTGGATGCCATTGGGTAGCCTACGCAGTCTTTTTGCCCTTTTCGCCTCAGGATTACTGAAATTAATTCTCAAAAGTATTGACATAAAATTTCAATAAACCTAGACTGTATCTACAGTGTTCTCCTCTCTCTAGAGGATCGGCAAGTGGGGTTGGCTACATCTTAGATGGCTCTCCCCTCTTTTTTTACTTGAAATATTTTTGCTTGGAATAACGCGAGTTCGACGAATCCGGTTGCCCCGTTGGCGCAGCCTACCGGAACGGGAATCCCCCTAGCCCCCTTAATCAGGGGGAAGCAAGCTAAATTCAAGGGTTCAGCAATTATCGTTAAACTCCTTACCGGTTGCTTTTCGGTTTGAAGTCCCCCTTATTTCTAGCGTAGCGGCGCGTCAGCGCAGGGATTGAGGGGGATCGAGAGATTGACGGAAATCGAGTTTCGTCGAACTGACGTTGGAATAAGTTGTCATGATGAGTTGTCATGATGAGTTTTTGTATGGTGGGAGAGTTGGGGCGATCGCTGCTTGGACAATGCCGACTTGCATAGAACCCTCGGATCGATGTAATTCTTCATCGATCGCCATGCTGGGATCACATATTGCCCCTATTCAGGTGGCGATTAAATCAATAAGATTAAACAAGTTCAGTGCATTCACAATCAGTAAATGCAACGCCTAATACCATTTTTATAATTTGCGGATTCTTCGTATTTTCTCCGCTGAGGGTCAGAACCCCACCATAAATTTCCGAAAATGCACGGACTGAATTTGACGAATCAATTGGTCAACTTGAGAGCAAACGACAGGTTGAGTTCCTGGGTTGAGATTGAACAAAATCACTAAAACCCGCTTGGCAAGCCCTGTTGAAGTCTGCGAGGTCATGCCTAATTGTAGTCTCTGCTACAGCCAATCCTAGGAATTCATTAGTTGATAGATGCCTAGATTGATTCAAGTGCTTCATTTGCACAATGCTCTTTAATTCGTCCCTAATCTTCTCGAAAAAAATGTCATTTCCAATTTCAGCTTTACGGAATCTCTAACCACTGCTGAGTATCTTGTACAGAGGGAAGACTCAATCGTATTCTTCACCGAAATTTTGCTCCTGAGGAAGACGATCGCCATTCCCCATTCGCTACGGAACCATGGGTAATATCATGTCGAATCTCGAACTAGCTTCTCACTTGCAACCCCCGGCTCGGTCCCCTATCGATGCCCTGCTCAATGTTGTGCTCAAACCCGTCCGCAATTGGCTGGATGACATTGAAATCAACGATCGCCAGACCGCACATTTAATCTGTAGACTTATCCCAGATCAATGCCCCTTTGCACGCGATATTATGCTGATGGGGCGCAAACTGGGCTATATCCCGCCGCTATGCAAACTTAATCCTTTGTACGATCAACTGGTTGGTCTACGGTTTCGATCGCTCTGCTATCTGGTGGATGTGTGTGGCGAAACCATTTAGCTAAGGGGCGATCGCAGCGATCGCCCTCTGCTAGTCTTCACCCATGAGGGTTAGTCAGGTCAACTAGTTCTCAGCCGTTGCCAACTCAGTGCTACCGCGACGACCGCGACGGGTGAGGAGATTAAACAGTTGGATGCCGATCGCCTTGACCAGATTGCCTTCCAATTCCTTGAACATGTTCATGTTGTGGTGGAATGCATCATTGGCTTCTCCAACGATTTGCTCGTCCTTTTCGTCCGAAACGGCTAACTCATTCAGCCGAGCGCGGTACATATTTTTGAACGCCTTCTCATCAGTAATTTGGGGAAATTCGTAGAAATTTGTGCCTTCCCCTTCATTCAAGCTCATGGCATTCACAGCAATCTTTTTGAGGATTTGCCCCCCAGAGAGATCGCCGATGTAGCGAGTATAGAGGTGAGCCAGCATCAGTTCGGGATCGGTTTCCCCCACTTCTTTAATGCGAGCGACGTAAGCTTGGGTGGCTGCCGAAGGACTGATTTCATTGCGCCAGTTAGCCCCATAATAATAGGTCAAATCCTTCTCCAGACTGGCTTTGCGATCGAGTTCAGGGAAGTAGATGTTGCCCATCACAGGGTGATTCTTGAGCTTGTGCATTTCCTCTTCCATCGCCGAATAGACAAAGTAGAGATTTGCAACCAGTTTGCGATAGGAAGACTTCTCCACAGTCCCTTTCAAAAAGCAAGCAATAAACCCGGTATTTTCTGCCATCGTATGCGCTTTTTTGGTGCCCTCGCGGAGCTTTAATGCTAAATTGCTGCTCATTCTAAAATTCCCAACACGGATTGCGTCTGTTTTTCTGATGGGCGGCTGGTGCTGAGGCCGACAGTTGTTTAAGACAGCAGTGAGAACTGTTAGAACAACTGACAGTTATGAGAACCGTTTTTGATAACCGCTAATTGTTAACGTTAGACCGATTTGCAGGTTGTTTTCATTACAATTTCTTACATTGGTACAACCTGTTACAGTTTCCCCAGTGCTGGGATGGGCAAGTTGGACGGCTGGGGCATGGATCAGGTGCCTAGGCAGGGCAATGGGCACAGCAAATATTAAGATGAGTAACTGATGCTTCAGTTTTAGGGGGTTCGATCGCAATGCGTGTTTTGGTCATGGGAGGAACTCGGTTTATCGGGGTTTACTTAACCAAGCTGTTGGTGGAGCAGGGGCATGAAGTGGTGCTGTTCAACCGGGGGAATAAGCCTGCGCCGGTGGCAGGGGTGAAGACAATTATGGGCGATCGCACCGATGCGGCTGACCTGGTGGAAAAGCTGAAATCTGAGACCTTCAACGCAATCTTTGACAATAATGGGCGTGAACTGAGTGATACCCAGCCCTTGGCGGATCTGTTTCAGGGGCGCGTGCAGCACTTTGTCTACATGAGTTCCGCTGGAGTCTATCTCAAGTCAGAGCAGATGCCCCACATTGAAGGGGATACCGTGGATCCCAAGAGCCGCCACAAGGGCAAAAACGATACGGAAACCTACTTGGCTGCCCATGGGTTACCCTATACGTCAATTCGCCCTACCTATATTTACGGGTCCCAGAATTATAACGACCTGGATGCTTGGTACTTCGATCGGATCCTGCGCGATCGCCCGATTCCCATCCCCGGACATGGACAGCATTTCACCCAATTGGGGCATTGCTATGACCTAGCCCTGGCGATGACCAAGGTGCTGGGGAATAGCAAGGCTGTGGGTCAGATTTACAACATTTCTGGAGAGCGGGCGGTTACCTTTGATGGCTTGGCAAAAGCCTGTGCGATCGCAGCAGGTAAGGATCCGGCAAGCTTGAAGCTGGTTCACTACGAACCTAAGAAATTTGACTTTGGCAAGAAAAAAGCCTTTCCCATGCGCGCTCAACATTTCTTCTGTTCGATCGAAAAAGCCAAGGCGGATTTGGGTTGGAAACCGGAGTATGACTTAATTGCTGGGTTAAAAGACTCGTTGCAGAACGATTATCTAGTCTCAGGGCGCGATCGGGCGGAGATTGATTTTTCCACTGATGAGCAAATTCTGGCGGCGATGATGTAAGCAGGGCGTGAAGGCAGGAGCAAACAAGGCAATGCAGTGGTTTGGTCGAAGAACTCGGCAATCTGGTGGCTTAGAAGCTCCGATTTCACAGGATCGGGTCTCAAAAACAGATCTTGTCTTCGAGGAGCCGAGCACAGAGATGCCATCGCCGGAGGAGCAAGCTGAGGAACTCTCATCCTCCCCGATCGCAGGTTCTTCCGCAGGTTCTTCGATCCAAGCCAACCTAAAAAACTGGCTGAAGCGCCATCCTTGGATTCTGACTCCAGTATTAGGCATTTTCCCAGCGATCGCTTGGGGATTGGAACAGGCTCGTCCTCCCCAGCCGACTCAACCCGTGGAAATTTTTTCCAGTTCTGTCAATCGATCGCCGCACCCTGCTCACGCCTTGCCACCAGGGTTGCGATCGCCTGCACCCCTACCCGGTGTGAATCCGAATCTTGTCTCCAGTGCCAATTCCACGGCGAGTCCCACCGCTTCCCCCACCTTGGTGCCTGTGGATCTTTCCAAGCTGACTCCCGAACAAAAGGCCCTGAATGCTAAGGCGAAAGCGACCTTTGAAGCGAGCAATGCTCCGGTGGATGCCTACGTAGAGATGCACATTGCCATTGGGCGGGGTGCGGCGATCGTCGTGGCGAGTTCAACTCCAGCAACCATTGTGGATGAAAAAGGCAAAAAATTAGAGAGTTTAACCGCCGGGGAAGTCTATACCGCCCAAATCGGTAGCGAAGGCATTGCCTTGGGCAACCAACCCCTCCCCCCTGCCGTGTTTGTGCAACCTGACCCAGGGGGCTTACTTTACATTGGCAATCGTGCCTATCGGGGTAAGGTGTTATTGGTGATCGATCGCGGTCAACTTTTGGCAGTGAACTACATCAATCTGCGCCATTACCTCTACAGCGTGGTGGCTAGTGAAGTCTCCCCCAGTTGGAAGCCGGAAGCCCTAAAAGCCCAAGCCGTGGCTGCCCGCTCCTATGCCCTCACCTACTATTTCCGCCCTGCCAACCCGTTGTACCACATGGGAAATGATGAATATTTCCAAGTCTATAGCGGCATTGAAAAGGAAGACGATCGCACCAACCAAGCTGTGGATATAACTTCGGGCGAATATGTCAGCTACAAGGGAGGCATTGTGGAATCGCTCTATGCGGCTTCTGATGACATTGTGGCAGAGGCCTTTGCTGGCAAGGGCATGAGTCAATTGGGGGCGTTGAGTTTGGCGGAGCAGGGGTACCCATACCAGCAAATTCTGGGCAATTACTATCCAGGTACTAAAGTGGGGCGAATTGTGCAGGATTACTAGTTTGACACAGGGATCAGTCGTTCAATTGCAAGATGTCTTCAGACTCTTTCGCCAGAATCTTGGTCTAATTGAACAGCGATCGCCAACGTTTTAAGGCATAATCTTCAGACATTCGTTTTTCCGAGTTTTTTGACTCGCGGTTTTCAACTCATTTGTTCTTCATCCTTGAGGCAATTGTGATTCTCTGGTACTCTTTGCTAGCAGTTTTAGCTATTTTGGCAGTGGCGGCGATCGGCTTAGACCTGCAATACCGCAACCGAGCAGGCAATCGCCTAGAACTTACCGCTGGTAAATGGGCACTGGAAACCAAAGGACCCCAGCACTATTCCCTGACCGGATCTCTGGAAATGGTTAACCAGAC
>JAYKGX010000397.1:0-3032 GCA_035285565.1 Synechococcales cyanobacterium | reverse complement strand
TTGCTAACGGATTTACCACTGCTCGCGAAACAGTATGACCATGTCGTGATTGACGGCCCTGCAGGACTGACCGAAGCGACTCAATCGATTCTGGAACTCACGGATCTGGCCCTGGTTCCTTGTCAGCCCTCTGGCATTGATTTGCGATCGGCGTTGGATGTTTTTCATCTGGTTCAGCGCATTCAAGCGCAACAGGAAGGTCGTCCTGCGGCTTACCTGTTTCTGTCACGCGCAGTTAAGGGAACCCGGCTGAAGGATGAGGCCTTGGCAGAGTTGGAAAAATTGGAAATTCCTCGGCTCAATACCATCATCCATCAACGACAGGCGATCGCAGATACCTTTGGACAAGCAGCAACCGTCTGGGAACTCCTGGGTAGTGCGTCTGTTGAAGCCGCAGAAGAATTTGAGACTTTATTTACTGAAATTATGGCGATCGTTTCCAACCTGTAACCTGACCGGGTTTAACCCGTTCCACTTCATGAAAGCTCGTGTAATCCATATAACGATGCCCATCGGATGCTAGATGCAACATATCTACAAATCGATAGTCATAAAAGATGTCCCGAGTGACGTAAGCGTGACGCGCATAAATCATGTTTGTGACCGTCTCATCAACACCACTCAGAGAAACCAATAATTGCGCATGAGTCTTTTCTAAAGATTCTGGAGTGCAGTGATAGAGTGGACTATCTTCGTCAATTGGATGCATGACAGTCCAAGTTAAAGTCAAGCTGGGAGTACGACTACGCAACAATTTGAGGTCATATAGCCGCCTCATGAACTCACCTTCGGCACTAATCTCATCTCGTAACAGACACACCCGCAACTCCGCCTCCAGGATTTGGTTTCGCCGTTGATTCGCCATGCGGAACATCAGCATTGGGGCATGATCGTGGCGAGAAATGACCGCAACCCGACTGAAAATAACTCGTGCAGTTGGCTTAGAGAAACGAGCAAAGCATAACCCGGTAACCAGGGCGATCGACAATAAGCTTACTAATGCTTCCAAAGTAACAAGTAGATGGGCATAGGCCGACACGGGATGCATAGCCCCATAGCCAATAGATGCGAATGTCTGGACACTGAACGCGAACGCATTCAAGAATCCTGGGGTGGGCATGTTGGCAACGCCATCAGGATCAAGAAGATACAGACCTGCGAACAAACTATTGATCAAAAAATAGGCACCGGCCAGACACCCCAGAAATCCACTCCACGGAATGGTCAACATCAGATGATAGGGATCGCGCCAGTAGGAATACCAAGCTCCCAAACCTTCGATGTGAAAGCGTCCATCTCGATTCTCAATCTTGACTTTTGGGTAGCGGAGTCGCCTGCCAAAAAGGTTCCTCAAAAAGTTTTGCTGCATAATGGTTGAAGCCAAATTTCAATGCTGTAAAGTTGAGATGTGAATCTCTCTCAGCATAGAGCCTGGCTTCCTGGGACTAAAATTGATTCAGCAAAGTAGGCGATCGCAGTTTTCTCATCATGCCCTACATTATGCTCGACTGCATGACCTTTCATCATGGAATCCGATGGGACGACTCAGAACTATGAACGGCATGAAACCATCAGCACCATCTAGAGCGCTATCTAAATCGACGCCAATCTTCGAACGCAATCGTGGTGAGAACATGCAGAAGCGATCGCCTTGCCTGACACTACTCGGAGTCGTCAGGAATTGTCATGATTTGTAGATTTACTGCCATTAAGACGCACATCAGGCGGCTGTTCCAGAACCGCAATGATTCCCGTGCGATCGGTTTCCAAGCCAGCATCACTCAACAAATCTAAAACTTTGACGCCCAAAATATCCTCAAGCAAGTCTTTCAGAGGTTGCCGAATAGCTTCATCGATTTCCGAGCGAACCTTTTCAGCTAGCTCATTCTCTCCCTTTTCAGCTAATAGCTTTTCTGGTTGCGTAATCGAATTCTCCACTACGATCGCAACCTTCTCATCAAAAATCTGACAACTTACCTTACCTGTTTTATGGTTCAACTGCTGGCGATACAGAGCTTGAACCTTCTGAGATAGATCACGCTCTAGTTGTCCTCGTGTGGGCAATACCTGCCCCGATGGCATATCCATAGTTCCTGAACTCTCCTAAGTGTGTAGACTGTCTGCTTTAAGCCGATCGGGATAGTTTCAACTCAGTTGTATCACTCCGGAGGCTCCCCTCATTTCTTCGAGAAATCATCCGAAATCCACAAGCGATCGCTACTTCCACAATATCGAGTTACCAACAGACAGTGCATCCGAAACATCAAACTCACTAATCCAAAATAGGGCTGTGGAGTTTGAACAAATCATTAGACGGCAATCATTAAGATGACGCAGAACCGTCGTGTTTTGTGACGCACCGTTGATTGCTACCTGTAATGCTTAATCTAGCAAAGCCACTCTTGAATCTCAGATCCCCTCTAGATAGATTCAACATCTAATGAAATTCTCTCTACAGAAGGATTTAGCCATGCCTGAAAACTGTAGTTTTATTAAGCACAGTTCCATTCTGCTCATCTTCATAAATACGAAATAAATACAAACCAAAATTCTGCTGCGTAATTCTGCTGCATTTTCCGGAAGAGCAGGCATAATGATGGCCAGCTTGGTGGTTGGGGCATTTCAAATAGGTTGGAATGCAGGAGATGAGCGTCATGGGAAACTGTGTAGGCTGATGGACAAAGTGAACATTGGGCAAATGAACATAAATAGGACTGGCACACTTGATACCTAAACTTCTGATCCTCCCTTCCTGCCTTAGAAAGGGGGGACTCTGAAAACTCCCTTTTTCTACGCTGAAGGCGCATCTCCAAAGGGGGTTTGGGGGGGATCGAACTGCGCAAGTCCTGATAAAGCAAGTGAAGATAGGCAAGTTGAAGTAGGTGAGCTGTGACTGATTTGCGTGTACTCTGCTTGGGGGAAATTTTGTGGGATTGCTTAGCGGATCAACCGGGGCGATCGCTGGAGGAGGTCACTTCATGGACTCGGCATCCCGGTGGAGCACCCGCCAATGTTGCTTGTGCCTTGTCTAA
>JAYKGX010000396.1:0-3016 GCA_035285565.1 Synechococcales cyanobacterium | reverse complement strand
CCACTGGGTCGGACATCCATCTCGGGCATAGTATTCCGGTGCGCAAGTTGCGATCGTTCCAAGATGCAGGGCATACAGCAGTTCTGATTATTGGGGATTTCACTGCTCGGATTGGGGATCCTACGGGTAAGTCAGAGGTGCGCAAACAACTGACGGAGGAGCAGGTGGCGGCCCATGCCAAGACCTACCTGGATCAAGTGCGTCCGATTTTGGACTTTGACACGCCGGGACGGTTGGAAATTCGCTACAACTCGGAATGGTTGGCAAAACTGGATCTGAGTCAGATTCTAGAACTGCTGGGCACGATGACGGTGGGGCAGATGCTAGCGAAGGAGGGCTTTTCTGAGCGTTACGATAAAGGCAATCCCATTTTTCTACATGAGTTTCTCTATCCCTTGATGCAGGGCTATGACTCCGTGGCGATCGCGGCGGATGTGGAACTGGGCGGGACGGATCAGAAATTTAACATTGCGGTTGGGCGAGATCTGCAACGGCATTTTGGTCTGCGTCCTCAGTTTGGTCTGTTGATGCCAATTCTGATTGGGACAGATGGGGTGCAGAAAATGTCGAAGTCGCTAGGTAACTATGTGGCGCTGTCAGAAGATGCCCTGACCATGTATTCCAAACTAGAGAAAACCCCAGATAGTCTGCTGCAGAATTATTTTACCCTACTCACTAAGTTGGATTTGACTCAATTACCGGACAATCCCCGCGATCGCCAAAAATTGCTGGCGCTGGAGGTGGTGAGTCAATACCATGGGGCTGCTGCTGCCCAACAGGCTCAACAGGATGCCCAAAGTTTAGTGGGGGGCAATACCCAAGCTGAATCGGTTCCAGAATTTTCCCTGGCGGCGATCGAATTTCCCGCTAAGATTTTCTATCTCACCAGTGCGGCGGGGCTGTGCAAAACCAGTTCTGATGCGCGGCGGCAAATTCAAGGGGGCGGGGTAAAACTCAGTGGGGAAAAAGTGGTTGATCCCAATCAAACTTTTGAGAGTCCGCAGGAACTTTACGGGCAAGTGTTGCAATTTGGCAAAAACAAATTTGTGCGCTTTGTTCCTTAGGATCCTGGGTATCCTACAGGCTCCCTGGAACTATGTTGTCAACACCTGTTTAATCCTGATATAGCAATCCGGTTTGATTGATGACCTGATCCACCGCTTGTGCCTCCAAATTTGCGGGCGCAAGCGGTGGATGGAGATAAACACTTATGCACAGGGGTACTATAGGGAAAGTCAATTACCCTATACAATTCCACTCTGGAGTATTATGTTTTATTTTCACCAGAAGCTGTCTACACGATCGACTGTTTTGATCCTCGCAGGTCTGATCATGGGAAGTCCTATAACAGGAGCGATCGCTGCGCCCAGTGATACTAGCAGCAAAGCAGGACAATGTAATGCTCTATTGGATGCAAATCGCCAGGGAGAAGCCTTCAGCCAGCAATTTGAAGCGCAGAGTACTGCCATTGGGGAAAGAATAGAGCAGGCGAAGACGCTCGACGAGTTCCAGGTGGTCGCCCAGGCGGCGGCAGAACAGTTCACTACAGCGACTGAGGAACTAGAAAAATATACCCAAGTGATTGAAACAGTGAATCTGCAGGATGGAAAGCTCATCACGATTCGCGATCGAATGGTGACTCATCATCGAGCCTTGGGAACTGAGCTACAAAAGATGGCTCAGACCTTTCAGAAATTAGGATCCCCTGCTACACCGCCTGAATCAATCGGAACCTTGGCAAAGGAACTAGAAACGGATTCCAAAAATATGGATGTTATCGAGCAGAAAGATAAACAACTGATCCAAGAATTTCAAGCTTATTGTGGTTTTTAGCGAGACGCTAAATAGGGCAACCACATAGGGAAACCTCGTTCACGGAGAGACGTTAGTCAATACTATGGAGTCTGCCCAATGCCCCTTTTCAAATGCTCTTATTTATTCAGGATCAGCCATGTCTATTCATTCCTCTCTAAAATCTAGTTTTTCCCTGGTGTTTGTTGGGATGAGTTTATCAGTCGGACTGTTGGCCTGCGGTCCCACCAAGGTTGCTCAATGTAATGCCATGATTGATGAACTCAATAAAGGCGAAGCACTCGCTAAAAAATTTGAGACAGCAGAGAGCAGGATGAAGAAGAAAGCCCAGAATATCAAAGGCATTGAGGACTTCCGGAACATGGCTAAGGATCTGTCTCAAGAGTTTTCCACGCTGACTGCAGAGATTAATCAGTACATCACAACGGTTAAAGCGGTTGAACTGAAGGATGAAAAGCTGGTGGGCTATCGCGAACAAGCAGTCAGTACCTATAGTGACATGTCCGCTGCGTTCCAGGGCATGGCTGATGGCTTTAAAAAGTTGCAAAGCCTAGAAGCCACCCCTGAAGGTCAACGAATGCTTGAACAAACGAGTCGAGTCATGGACCAGATATCGGAGGGTATGACTTCGGTAGAAGCGGAAGAAGACAAGATCGTGAAGGAGATTAATACCTACTGTGGAGCCAAGAGCTAGTGGTGGATGCATTCTCGACCTGCCATCTTGGACGGAGAGCCCATCTGGTGTAATCTGCAAGGCAGCCGTTCAAGATGAATCCATGAAGTCTAATGCTCTTGTTGATTCCCTCGATCGTTCGGGGGATGAGCTTCAGAATCGAATCATTGTACCCCTGGATGTGCCCACGGAGGCAGCGGCGATCGCCCTCATCGATCGCTTACCAGAGGTGCGCTTTTGGAAGGTGGTGATAGAGCTGTTTGTCAGCACCGGAGCAACGATTCTACAAGCCTTGAAAGCACGAGATAAAAAAATCTTCCTCGATCTGAAATTTCACGATATTCCCAATACGGTGGCTGGGGCTTGCGCGGCGGCGGCTCGCTATGGGGTGGATCTGCTCACAGTTCATGCGACTAATGGCACAGCAGGCTTACAAGCGGCTCAGCAAGCAGCGATCGCCAGTGCTCAAACCGCTGGAGTGCAACCGCCTCAGATTATTGCCGTCACGGTGTTAACCAGCATTAGTCCCCA
>JAYKGX010000395.1:0-7878 GCA_035285565.1 Synechococcales cyanobacterium | reverse complement strand
CTGCATTCGGCAGTTTCTTCAGTAATTGCTTCGCACGATCGCGTTGCTGTTGAGACTGTTGCTGAAAAAATTGCCAGCGTTGACGATCGGCCGGATCAAGCCAACCGGTAGATTCACTCGCAAGGCTCAACACCTGTGCAGGTTGACCATCCCGCCCTGCTCTGCCAATTTCCTGCACATATTCACTCAGCAACAGTGGCAAATGATAATGCACCACCCAGCGCACATTTGGTTTATTCACCCCCATCCCAAATGCATTGGTAGACACCACAAATTGCAGGCGATCGCTAATCCAATTCTGTTCAATTTGTCGTCGTTCCGTTGCAGTCAAACCCGCATGGTAAGCCGCAGTCTGGTAATTCTGTTGACGTAACCACAAAGCTAGGTCTTCGCTATCCTGCCGCGATCGCACGTAAACCAAACCTGCACTGGGCTGCCCAACGGAATTTTTTCGACTTTGGATAAATTGCAACAACTGATGACGGCGATCGTGGGGAGTCCACACCCGTTGAATTTGAATGGCTAGATTGGGGCGGAACGGATTTTGTTTAAACAGTTGTGGATTTTGCAACCGCAGAATGTGGGTAATCGTTGCCTGGGCAGTGGGATCAGCCGTTGCTGTAAATGCGGCGATCGTGATGTGACTGCCCGCTGGTTTGTGTTGTAATAAAGCCGATCGCACCGCCCCCAGCCGAAAATAAGTTGGACGAAAGGAATCTCCCCACTGACTGAGACAATGGGCTTCATCCAACACCAAGCAACTGATCTGCACCTGGGGCTGACACAATAATTGCCATACCGCTGGACTGAGCAACGTTTCTGGCGATAGATAGAGTAACTTCAACCGTTGTTGTTCCACTGCCTGGAGAATTCTCTGCCGTTGCGATCGCTCCAGTTGACTATGCAGCAGAGCCGCAGGAATTTTGCGATCGCGCAACTCCTGCACCTGATTTTCCATCAGCGCCACCAGGGGAGAAAGAACGATCGTCAACCCTGGTTGCAACAAGGCTGGCACCTGAAAGCAGATCGATTTTCCACCCCCCGTTGGCATCACAATCAGCGCATCCCGCCCCGATCGCAATGCTTCCACAATCTCCGCCTGTCCTTCCCGAAAGTCCCCATAGCCCCAAAATTGTTGCAGCAGCGATCGTGCCCTATCCCCGCATTCCACAGTCCCGCCATCGGTGCGATCGCCCTTCTGCATGTTCTATCCCCCATTGGTATTGTCCATCTTCATATCTTTCCCATCGAAAATAGTCTCCAACCTATGGAAGGTCACAAAAGAAATTCGGGCGCATCTCAAGCTCGTGAGTGGTAGCCGAGTCGAATTTGTTTAAATGGTGAAAGCGGGTTTCAGTACCTAAACTCGCCTGAAGCAGGATTATCATCATAGACTAGAGCCTATCTTTTTTGCTTTATCAATAAGTCCTGCTAATGGGTACCTTCATCTATTAAAACGTTACAAATCGCAACATTGATCTTAAAAAAGGTCATAATGAGACTATTAAGATCAAACAGTTAAGGGAGGTTGCCCCATGGTTGTATCCACCAGCCGGACTCGCCAGACCCGCCCCCAAAAGCGGCTGACCATTCAGCACAGCCAAATCGCTCCAGATACCACTACCATTCGCTCCTTGGACTGGGACCGCGATCGCTTTGACATTGAATACGCCCTGCAAAACGGCACCACCTACAACGCCTTCCTGATCCAAGGTGAGAAAACTGCGCTAATTGACACTTCCCACGAAAAATTCCGCGATCGCTTCTTCCAAACCCTGACCGGGCTGATTGAACCCCAACAAATTGACTACCTCATCATCAGCCATACCGAACCCGATCACAGCGGTTTGGTCAAAGACCTGTTGCAGATGAACCCCAATATTACGGTCATTGGTGCCAAAGTCGCTTTACAATTCCTGGATGATCTCGTGCATCAGCCTTACAAAAAGCAGATGGTCAAGAGTGGTGACAAGCTGGATCTGGGTAAGGGCCACGAACTGGAATTTATCTCAGCCCCCAATTTGCACTGGCCCGATACCATTTTCACCTACGATGCAGGCACCCGTCATCTCTTCACCTGCGATGCCTTTGGAATGCATTACTGTGATGAGCCAACCTATGATGAGGATTTGGATCTGATTGAATCTGATTTTCGCATTTACTATGATTGCTTGATGGCGCCCAATGCTAAGTCAGTTTTAACGGCAATTAAACGCATGGAAGCGCTGCCAGGAGTGGATGCGATCGCCGTAGGACATGGTCCGTTGCTGAAACATAATCTCACGGAATTGGTCGATCGCTATCGCACTTGGAGTAGTGAGAAAGCAAAGGCAGCCAAGAATGTGGCACTGTTCTACTTTGCAGGTTATGGCGAAGCCGATCGGTTGTCAGGTCATGTGGCTGATGGGATTGTGAAAACCGATGTGATGGTGGAATCAATCGATTTAGCAACAGTAGATTTAGCAGAAGTGCGATCGGCAGTGGAATTAGCGAATGGAATCGTGATCCTCATGCCACCCCAATCCAGTGAAGGTAGTGAAGCAGCCGCTACGGCAATCAGTACGATTTTGGCAGCCGCGAATAGTAAGCAAAGCTATGGGCTATTGGAATCTGGCGGAGGAGATGATGAACCCGTTCATACCCTGCGGGCGCGCTTGCAGGAAGTTGGACTCACAGAAGCCTTCCCGCCGATTAAGCTGGAAACCGGCATTACGGAACAGACCTATCAACTCTGTGAAGAATCGGGTATTGACCTAGGGCAATGGCTCACCCGCGATCGCGCCGTGCAACAAATGAAAGCCCTGGATAATGACCTCGATAAGGCTCTTGGTCGGCTCAGCGGAGGTCTCTATATCCTCACCGCGAAAAAGGGAGATCTCCAAAGTGCGATGTTGGCTTCTTGGGTGGCGCAGGCAAGTTTTAAACCCCTGGGGCTGACGATCGCCGTCGCCAAGGATCGGGCGATCGAATCCTTAATGCGGGTGGGAGATAAGTTTGTCCTAAATGTTTTGGAAGAAGGCAACTATCAACCCCTGATGAAACATTTCCTGAAACGCTTTGCTCCTGGTGCCGATCGCTTTGCGGGTGTGAAGACTCAATCCTCCAGCCAAGGGATGCCTATTTTGACGGATGCCCTCGCCTACTTGGAATGTGAAGTCCAAACCCGAATGGAATGCAGTGATCACTGGTTGGTGTATGCGATCGTGGACGAGGGGCGCGTGTCTAACCTAGATTCCATGACCGCCGTTCACCATCGCAAAGTTGGCAACCACTACTAGTTCTTTGACTCATTCTTTGACGTTGTTTTCCCTCGTGCTTGTCTAAGCCCTATCTGAGCACTTTGCCCGTCCATCATCTGCTAGGAGATTTGTTATGACTGCAACAGCTTCAATTCGTCCCCGTGATGTCCAAGTGGCTGAAGTTACTGCAAAAACCTTGGTGATACGATCGCGCATTTGGGAGCAACTGCGATTTGAAGCCGAATATGCCAAGCAAAAGGGAACAACGGTCAATAGCTACCTGATCCAAGCGCGGGAAGTGGCCTTGATCGATCCACCGGGGGGATCCTTTGCCGATATTTTTATCGATGAGCTACAGCATCACGAATACTACCAGCAGATTGACTACATTATCCTGCAACATGTGAACCCTAACCGGATCACAACGCTGAAAGCCCTGTTACCTCTAGCATACCGGGCAAAAATTGTCTGCTCACGTCCGGGGGCAAATTTGCTGAAATCTGCGTTTCCAGATCAGGAATTGCCCATTATTACGGTACGAGCGGGGGATGTGGTGGATCTGGGGGAAGGTCATGAATTGAAAGTGATTACTAAACCAACGCCGCGTCACCCAGATGGACTGGCCATTTACGATCCGGCAACGCGCATTCTATTTAGCGATAAGATTTTTGGTTGCCATGTATGCGGCGATGAAATCTTTGATGAGAACTGGAAAGCTTTACAGGAAGATCGACAATATTATTTTGAGTGCATTCATGCGGTGCAAACCAAACAGGTAGAAGATGTGCTGGATAAGATTGCCCTCTATCCTGCAAAACTCTATGCACCTGGGCATGGCCCGATCATACGCTACAGCACCAACCGTTTGATGATGGATTATCGCGATTGGTGCGCTGAACAACACGAGAAAATCCTGTCCGTTGCCTTGCTCTATACATCCGCCTATGGCAATACGGGTTTGATGGCAAATGCGATCGCCCATGGATTAACCAATGCAGATGTCCATGTTGATTCAATTAACTGCGAACTAGCAAATCCAGAAGAAATTACTGAAGCGATTCTCAATGCTGATGGTTTCATTATCGGCTCACCAACCCTGGGAGGCCATGCTCCCACTCAGATTCAAACCGCTTTGGGATTAATTCTCTCAACCGCATCTAAAACGAAATTAGCTGGCGTGTTTGGGTCCTATGGCTGGAGTGGGGAAGCGGTTGATTTATTGGAAACAAAACTGCTGAACGCAGGTTACCCTTTAGGATTTGAAACCTTACGCTGTAAATTCAAACCAACAGAAGACATGCTAGCGGAATGCGAAACAGCGGGGGTGGAATTTGCCAAAGTGCTGCGGAAAAGCCAGAAAACTCGTGCGCCCAAGCAAACGGCTGCCACCGAAGCCCAAGCCGATCGCACCGAGCAAGCCATGGGACGGGTGGTGGGTTCCCTCTCCGTGGTGACCATGCAGCGGGGTGAAACCAAAGCCGCAATTCTGACTTCCTGGGTCTCTCAAGCAACCTTTAATCCACCCGGCATTACGATCGCGATCGCCAAGGACCGAACGGAGGGTATTTTGGATCATGCGGGTGATCAATTTGTGCTGAATGTGCTCAAGGAAGGCGCAAACCTGCGGAGACATTTCCAAAAACTCGCTTCACCGGATCGGGATCCCTTGGCAGAGGTGGAAGTGGTTTATGCCCGCAATGGTAACCCGGTGCTGCAGGACGCGCTGGCTTATTTGGAATGCACCGTGCAAAATCGGCTGGACTGTGGGGATCATTGGTTACTCTATGCGATCGTCCATGTCGGCAAAGTCCAAGATGCAACGGGGATAACCGCTGTGCTGCATCGTAAATCGGGTGCGGCTTATTAGCATCCAGTGAGTGAAAGGAGGGGGTAACAGCAGTCCAAGAACCAATCGGGATGACCTCAAGCATCTGCAACCGGTGGATCTCATCGCCATGACTCTCTTGCCAGCCCTAGTCATCTAGCCCGGTCAACCAGCCATAATTCTCCATCCATCACGACCCATCGATCGCTACAATAGGTGCAATTGAGCCTTCCTTCGTAGATTAACCCATGGATAATCGCTTTACGCCCTTGAGTGATGATGAAGTCCTATACGTCGGATCCGGGCGGATTCTGATGTCGAACCCCACCTTTAAAGTAGGGGAATTTTTGGATACCCTTGCCCAAGCCATCAGCGATCGCGAGGAAGAATGGTCTGAAGATCACGAAGGCTGGTTTTCCGAAGGTCTCGATTGTGATGCCTTGCGGCTGAATGGTGGCGGCTGGCAAAGGGGTCGAGTCCGCATTCGCCTAGAGTTTGCCCCCTCTCATATCCAAGAAAGTTTGCCGGAGCGCAGTTCTGCCCGCGATCGGGTTCGCCTCCGGGCTAAAACCATCGACCCTGATTTTGACGATTTTGATGATATGTAGTCCAAGCCATTCGTCCCACTATGCCTCACCCTGCTTGGACTCCACTACACGCCCGACTCCACCAAACCCTACGCGATCGCCAGTTTTTACCTGAAAAAAGTAAACTTCTCGTGGCGGTTTCCGGTGGGCAAGATTCCCTCTGTCTGCTCAAGCTCTTGCTTGATCTGCAACCGCATTGGTCTTGGTCTCTCTCCGTGATTCACTGTAACCATGGCTGGCGATCAGATTCGGCTGCCAATGCGGAACAGGTGCGATCGCTGTCCCAAGCCTGGAATTTAGAGTGTTATGTAGAAGTGGCTGATCAGCCCCCTTTATCTGAAGCTGCTGCCCGTGAATGGCGCTATTACTGTTTTTTGCACCAGGCCCAAGCCATCCACAGTAGCCACATCGTCACCGGACACACTGCCAGCGATCGGGCAGAGACCTTGCTCCATAACCTGGCAAGGGGCAGTGGCGCAGATGGACTGCAAACGCTTCCCTGGACACGCTTGCTAGCAGCAGCCCCCCAGTCTTGTCATCTCGTTCGCCCGCTTCTGGGTCTCACTCGTCAACAAACCGGAGAATTTTGCCAAGCCTTGAACTTGCCTGTCTGGGAAGATAGTACCAATCAAGACACCACCTACCGCCGGAATTGGATTCGTCAAGCACTTTTACCCCTGCTGCGATCGCACCTGAACCCGCAAGTTGAACTGCATCTCAACCAAACGGCGGAAATCCTCAGTGCTGAGGTCACCTATCTAGAACAACAAGCCAGCGAGTTACGCACCCAAGCCATTCTCGGGCAGCCGACCAAAACCCTCAGCCGCTCGATCTTGCGTCCCGCTCCAATCGCCTTACAACGTCGTGCGATTCGTCAATTTATCCAAGACTCTTTAGGAATTCAGCCGAACTTTGAGCAGACAGAAAAGGTCGTTGCTCTGATTGATGCCCCGCACAAAAGTCAAACCGATCCCTTTCCCGGTGGTGCGATCGCCCGAGTAGAACAAGATCGGATTACCCTGCTCTGAAATCAGCATTTTTGCAATCCACATTCAAGCGACTAGGCGACAAATTGAGGTTGTTGAGCCAAGCCCACTAGAATTTCTTGTACCTGGGCAAGGGCTTGCCGCTGCTCACTGCCAGACTGCTGCAACTGCGATACCTGACCCGTCATACCTTCCAGCCGCTGCTGAAGTCCACTCAAGTTATCCTGTAGGGGTTGCAACATCTCCTGGTAGAGTGCCACCCGTCCCCTCAACTCACCCAAGTGCAATCGTCGGGTTTGCAAATTGTGCTCCTGCTGGTCTAAATCCTTACGACGATTGTCTAACTCCTGGGTTTGCTGATTCACCATGCTCTTACTTTGGTCGATTGTGTTGCGGGTCTGGGCAATTTGCGCCTCCACCCGCTGCAATTCCTCCGATTGCTGATGCCGGAACCCATCCAGTTGAGAAAACACAGGCCCTAGGTTCATCCCCCCTTCCTGGGCATAGGGATCGGGTTTCCCCTGTCGCTTTGCTAGAATGCTGCCATGTTGTTTGAGCAATCCTTCTTTTTCCTTAAGATTGCGCCGCTGCCCGACCAGGGTATCTTCTAGGAACTGATAGGCATCTCGTTCATCGGTCAACTCCGCTTCCAGGGTCATGCGATCAAACTCATTGACTTGAGCCAGTTTCGCGGCTAAAGCGTCCAACTCTTGCTGCTTGAAGTCCAGTTCTTCTTCCTGCCCCCGCACAAATTGGGAAGACTTTTCCAGATCCGACTGTAACTCATGGGTCAAGGCTTGTAGAGCATCGATCGGCATCTTCTCCAAGGCTTCTAGATCGATGTGGCTGGCCACATTCACACTTTCTAACCCTTCTGCCATACTGTAGAGCGTCTGATGCACCTCGCCATAACGCTGAATTTGGATGCCCAGTAGCCGAGCATACTCTTCCTTCATTTGCAGAGTAGATTGCTGCAACTTTAACTCAGACTTGGCCTGCTCTAGGGCGCGTTGCTGCTCCCGCCATTCCTGCCATTGCCGCGCCAGATCCTGACTTTGCTGATCCACCTCACCCTGGAGTTGATCCACCTGCGATCGCTGCTGCTCCAAATTTTGCCAATGCCCACTCACAATCGCCTGATGCTGGACTAGGAGTTCTGAAGCTTGTTGGGTATTCTCTTGAAACCCTTCTGCCGAAACAATACAGCGCTCCATTTGCTGGAGCAACTCGGAAATTTGCTG
>JAYKGX010000394.1:0-3548 GCA_035285565.1 Synechococcales cyanobacterium | reverse complement strand
AGTCCCATTGCCCGGAGAACATGCGAAGGTTCCAGCGATCCAGATGTACAAGCTGAGCCAGAAGAAGCACAAATGCCTTCTCGATCGAGCATGAGCAAAATGGCTTCCCCTTCAATATATTTGAAGCCAATGTTCGTCGTATTCGGCAAGCGATTTTTCCGATCGCCATTCACTTCCGTATCTGGAATAGCCAGTAAGCCTTTTTCCAAGCGATCGCGCAGTTTCTTTTCCTGGGCAACGGTGGCCAAATGGGCTTGAGCTAATTCTGCAGCTTTGCCTAATCCGATAATGCTCGCCACGTTTTCTGTCCCAGCTCTGCGTCCCCGTTCTTGGTGCCCACCAATCAGTAAGGGCCGGAAGCGAAATCCTCGTCGAACATAGAGTGCTCCCACCCCTTTCGGTGCATGGAGTTTGTGCCCAGAGAGTGTCATTAAATCGATCGTGCTGGATTGGAGGTTGAGCGGTAATTTACCCACCACTTGCACAGCATCCACATGGAAGGTTGCCCCATATTCCTGAGCGATCGCCCCAATTTGTTCCACGGGGAAGATCGTTCCGGTTTCGTTGTTGGCGTACATGGTGGACACCAACGCAGTGTTACCAGTCATTGCCGCTTCCAGTTCCATCAAATCAATCTGACCTTTGTGATCGACCGAGAGATAGGTAACGCTGTAGCCTTGCTTTTCTAACTGCTTAAACACATTTAAAACGCAGGCATGTTCAACTTCTGTGGTGATTAGATGCTTGCGATCGGGTTGGGCAGCTAGGGCAGCTCGAATGGCAGTATTGTTACCTTCGGTGCCGCAACTGGTGAAGATAATTTCGGAATCCTCCGCACCCAGCAGGGCCGCTACTTGCGATCGCGCTTGTTTGAGGGCTTTGCCAACCTGACCTCCAAAGCGATGCATGGAAGAGGGATTGCCATAGAACTCACTTAAGTATGGCAACATGGTCTCCAAGACCGCTGGATCAATTTTAGTCGTGGCGTTGTTATCAAGATAAATGACAGGGTTCATGGGGTGACTTCCACAAGTTTAGAAAGGTTTAACTGCCTTGATAAGGCTTGGGAGTAGCGATCGAACCATTGTTGCCAGTACTCAGATTGTTGATTCGCGTTCTGTTGAGTTGTTGTCTGTTGATTCGCTTTTAAGCGTGAGATCAACCGATTGTAAGTTTCAAACCACCGTTCCCAATAGTCATTCGCATCTGTCATATTCAGGACATTCTTGCTCAAGACCTGGGGATGGGAAGCAGAAGCCCAATCTGGAACGCAACCCTTTGCAGTGGGACAAGCAGCCCAACATTGAGGAACAGAATAATGACCTACGCAATCCCGGCAGAGTTCAGGGTGAATTTGATACTGAGATCCAATTTCCGTGATGGCTCCAGTGGGGCAAGTTGCCGCACATCGCCCACAACCAATACACTGATTCGTGATTACGTAGGTCATAAAAACCTCCTGACTGGCTTTCTTACTGAGGTTGCATCATGGTTGAATCGTAAAACTCACGGGCCACTTTTTCAATGACATCGTAAGCTTCTACCACCTGTAAGCCTGCTTCGCGGAGTTCTGCTTTGGGGCATTCCCCCACCTTGGAGACTAAGACCGCTTTGCAATCGGAAATGGCTTTGATGACATGCTCTAACGTGGCATCTTCTCCATAACCGCCTTGGCAATATTGATCGATCTTACGATGTCCAACAAATTTAGCTTCATTGGCATCCACTTCAAAGATTTGGAATTCCTTGGCATGTCCAAAGTGTTGGTTAACAATCCCACCACCTTTAGTTGCAACTGCAACGAGGATTTTAGGACTGTTTTTAATGCGCTCGCTCGGCTTAACCCTTGCTTTCGCTAACTTGATTTCTTCCTTAAAGTGTTCGATCCCAGCATGGACTTCCTGACGCAATTCTAAATCGTACTGCGCTGGCATGTCCATGAATTTCTCTTTCGTAAATTCCTGGCTGCGATCTTCACCCAAAAGACCGACTGCATCAGCACGGCATTGGCGACAGTGACGCATCATTTTCATGTTGCTGTCTGCACAGGCATCCTGGAGCTTTTTCAGCTCGGTGGGGTTGGGACCCCGTTGCCCAGTGAGACCAAAATGAGTGCCATGTTCCGGTGCAGAAATCAAAGGCATAATATTGTGCAGGAACGCCCCATTTTCCCGGATGACGCGATCGACTTCGATCAAGTGGTCGTCATTAATGCCCGGAATCATTACAGAGTTAACCTTACACAGAACATCTGCCTCCCGCAGGGCTTGCAGACCTTCCATTTGCCGCTCGTGTAAAATGCGAGTTGCATCTAACCCTTTATAGCGTTTGCGACGATAATGAACCCAGGGATAAATTTTGGTGCCGATTTCCGGGTCCACCATATTGATAGTAATGGTGACGTGATCCACATTCAGGGATTTGATTTTTTCCACATGATCGGGCAGCATCAAACCATTGGTGGAGAGGCAAAGTTTAATATCCGGCGCTTTATCCGCAATTAGCTCAAAGGTTCGGAAGGTTTTTTCAGGATTCGCCAGCGGATCTCCTGGTCCAGCAATCCCCAACACTGTCATTTGAGGAATTTTACCTGCGATTACAAGAACTTTGTGAGCAGCTTCCTCTGGGGTTAATAATTCACTCACCACACCCGGACGGCTCTCATTCGCACAATCATACTTACGGTTGCAATAGTTACACTGAATATTACAAGCAGGTGCAACAGCTACGTGCATCCTTGCATAGTGATGGTGGGCTTCTTCGCTATAGCAGGGGTGCTTTGAAATACGATCGATGGTTTTTTGATCCAGAACACTCGGAGCAGCCTGATTACTGCTACAACCACAACTATCGGAACTCTTGGCAGTACTCGGAACCTGCGTCACTTTATCCTTGGTAATCGTAATATCAGTGACGGGTGGGGCCACCGGAGGCGTTAACAATCCTGAAGAAGGGGGCGGTGTCATTGAATTTCGGATGGGCTGAGTGGACATCGCCAGTGGGAAAAACGATCGCACCTCGCAAAGTGTCCTAGGCGGCTGAAAAAAAGAGTTGGAAGTCACCGATTTACAGACAACCTACCGTTGTAGGCTAGCATTTCTTTTAATCCTTGTAAGGATATAGTTTATTGGAGCTGTAAGGCAGTGACTTCACTCAATTGTCAGTTGGGTGCAGTTACGTCATTCCCCTTACCATTTTCTGAATGCAGTCTCCCGATCGATCGTTCCCAGAAGAGATACACCAACCGGGAAACTGCACATTGGAAGAATGGGGTGATTGGCGTTAGGGAAGTTATATCAGCCTGCCAAAATTCACCCAATTGGATGAGCCAAGTAAAACTTATTGAAGTTATTAAGGTGTACTCCAACGGGCAAATCTGGATTCAGACTGCCTTTCATTTTTTTATAGAGTGAGGGGACAGGTATTTTTAAGGGTAGGATTCAGTATTAATGGTGTAGGGGAGTCGTGTTTGATGTACTCACATGAAACCCTTATTTCATCAGCATTACAGTCATTTTTTTAATCATTTTTGAGCCATTTGGATTGTA
>JAYKGX010000393.1:0-16005 GCA_035285565.1 Synechococcales cyanobacterium | reverse complement strand
TCTCCCACTCCCCCCCGCCCCCCCTCCCCCACTGGACGCATGGCATTGATCCCCATAATGATCCCCAGACTACGCTTTTGCGTAACTTTTTGTCATACAATGCAGGTCAACCTACTTTTTCCGAAGTCCTTTAACAACAGCCACAGGGGATTTTTATGAGCATCGGATCTGTTGCCCTCGTTCTCCACGCTCACTTGCCCTTCGTGCGGCACCCCGAGAGTGACTACGTTCTAGAAGAGGAGTGGCTCTATGAAGCAATCACAGAAACCTATATCCCGCTGTTGCAGGTCTTCGAGGGTCTCAAACGAGATGGCGTAGATTTTAAGCTAACCATGAGTTTGACACCACCTCTGGTGTCAATGCTCAGCGATCCCCTGTTGCAAGCCCGCTACGATGAATATCTTTCCACTTTGGAAGAATTGACAGAGAAGGAGATCGATCGCCACCGCAACAATGGGCATATGAAGTACCTGGCAGAATACTACGCCAAGGAATTTCAGCAGATTCGAGCCGTATGGGAGCAGTGGAATGGCAATCTGATCCCGGCTTTTAAGCAATACCTGGACTCTAATAATTTAGAGATCATCACCTGCGGGGCGACCCATGGCTATTTCCCCCTGATGAAAATGTATCCCCAGGCAGTCTGGGCCCAGGTTCAAGTTGCTTGTCAGCATTACGAAGATACGTTTGGTCGTCCTGCGAAGGGCATTTGGTTACCAGAATGCGCCTACTATGAAGGGGTAGAGCGGATGCTGGCGGATGCGGGACTGCGCTATTTCCTCACCGATGGGCATGGCATTCTCTACGGTCGTCCCCGTCCCCGATTTGGCACTTATGCCCCAGTATTTACGGAATGTGGTGTTGCAGCCTTCGGGCGGGATCACGAATCCTCTCAGCAGGTGTGGTCTTCAGAGGTGGGCTATCCTGGTGCGGCGGAATATCGAGAGTTCTATCGCGATTTAGGCTGGGATGCGGAATATGAGTACATCAAGCCCTACATCATGCCTAATGGTCAGCGGAAAAATGTGGGGATCAAGTACCACAAAATTACTGGCAAGGGCTTGGGTCTCAGTGATAAATCACTCTATGATCCCTATTGGGCGCGAGAAAAGGCAGCAGAACATGCGGATAACTTCCAATTTAACCGCCAGCAGCAGATTGGTCATTTACATGGGGTGATGGGTCGCAAGCCGATCGTCATTTCGCCCTATGATGCGGAACTGTTTGGGCATTGGTGGTATGAGGGTCCTTGGTTTATTGACTATTTCTTCCGCAAGTCCTGGTTCAATCAAGATACCTACGAAGCAACCCACCTGGCAGACTATCTGCGTGACAATCCCACCCAGCAAGTGGTACGACCTTCCCAATCCAGTTGGGGCTATAAGGGCTTCCATGAATATTGGCTGAATGAGACCAATGCTTGGATTTATCCCCATCTGCACAAGGCGGCAGAGCGGATGATTGACCTGTCTCGCACGGAGCCGATCGATGAGTTGCAGTGGCGGGCATTGAACCAAGCAGCACGGGAATTGTTGTTAGCGCAATCTTCCGACTGGGCGTTTATCATGCGGACGGGGACGATGGTGCCCTATGCGGTACGGCGTACTAAGTCCCATTTACAACGGTTCCACAAGCTGTATGATGACCTGCGGGAGGGCAAAATTGACTCTGGTTGGCTAGAAAAGGTGGAAGCGATCGACAATATCTTCCCCAACATCAATTACCGCGTCTATCGTCCCCTCTAGAAAAGAAATCGGCAACGTCAGCCTGGGATGTCACCCTATGCCACTCAGCCAAATTCTGCAAGAAAATGAATCCTACAGCTTCAGTTCCTATTTTGAGATGAAGTATGAAGCAGAGGAAATTCTGGCAGAGTTTGGTTTTGAGTTGGAGCGCACCAGCCTTGATTTACCCCGATCGCAGCAAGGTTTGGCTGAAATGTTGCCGGATCTCGATCGCCGAATTCGTCAGGTTTTGCCCAGGGTGAGCTTGAGCAGTGAGACAGCAAGGCGGGAAATGCTCGTTGCTCCGATTTTGATGGAGTTGATTGATCTCTGCGATGCCCAGTTGCGGATTGAATATCCCTTGAATGTCAGTCCTTGGTTAAAAGGTACATTGGACTATTTAATTCGCCAGCCACAGACAAAGCGATCGCTGCTGGTGATTGAAGCAAAACGGGAAGATCTCGATCGGGGCTTTGTTCAAATGGCGGTGGAATTGATAGCGTTATCTAAAGTCCAAGAACAGCCAAGGTTTTATGGAGCAGTGACGATCGGGGAAGCCTGGAATTTTGGTCTGCTAGATCCGATTGCTAAGGTGATTTACCAAGATATTGGGCTGTTTTCTATCCGAAGTTTTGAACTGCTAGCCGAGTTAGTGGCGGTTTTAGCAGGAATTCTACAATCAGACTAGCGGAATGCTCAGAAAAGTGCGGCTGATCAGGGTGAAACCCCAATTCCCTCGTTGATTTTCGAGGATTTACACAAAAATCTGAACACACCCCAGACTAGCGAAATGTTAATCAACTGCGATCATCACATCACTGGATTTAATCACAGCATAGGCTTCCTTGCCTTCTGCCAAACTGAGGCTCTCGGCTGAGGTTTTGGTAATAATAGCCGTGACCTCTACCCCAGGTGCAATTTCTAGCGTAACTTCAGTGTTCACAGCCCCCGCTTCAATTTTGAGAACTGTTCCTTTCAATGCATTACGCGCACTAACTTTCATATATTTCTCCGAGAAACGGCATCCCCTTGTGGACGGGTAAGTTTACAATTCCAATCTCGTCAGGGTCAAGAAACTCTATATTTAGCAATCAGTCAATGATTTACATTCAGCGATCGCCCAATGTGGAAATTTTGATTTGAATACATCATTCTACAATTAGACTTTAATTCCCCATGAAGATGATTAGGGTGATCATTGGCTACAAATTCAATAGGGATTAGCAACACTTGGCGATAGATGACTTAGCGATCGCACTCCTTCACCCTGACTGCGATCGCTCCCGTACAACAAAATCGCTTCTATCAGAACTTCAGAAGTCCACTCGCTCAGAAATTCACGTCGTTCAGGAGTTAAGCAGGCATGGTGCAATCACAACGCCAAGCAGCCTCAGGGAAAGGAGTTCCGTCCAGAGAGAATCCTATCCTTGGAGAGCCATGGGAAAAAGGAGCGATCGCTGCGTTTGTGATCCTGGGTTGTGGTTTACGATTTCTCTGGGCGGGGGACATGAAATGGGCAGGCGATGAACAATGGATGTATGACAATGCTACTGCTGTAGTTCAAGGACAACAAGTCTTTCCTTGGGTAGGAATGCGGAATGGGGTGGGATTTGCCAATCCAGGCTTGAGCGTTTGGGTCTTTATTCTGCTGCGGGGGTTAGCAAGTGATCCCATCAGTCTGGTGCAGTGGATACAAGGGGTCAATGTTTTGGCGATCGCCCTTTTAGCCGTCTTTATTGTCCGCTGTATTCCCAAACAGCAGCAGCATCTGTGGGGATGGGGGATGGCGATCGCGGCAGTGAATCCCTTAGCCATTTTCTTTTCCCGCGCCTTGTGGGCCCAGGATTTATTACCCTTGTTCAGCATTCTGATGTTGGTGGGACATTGGTTTCGACAGACGCGTTGGGGCGCTTTTGTTTGGTCTTTGCTGGGGATGCTGAGCGGTCAGGTTCACATGAGTGGTTTTTTCTGGTTCGCCAGTTTAACGATCGCGACAGGATGGAATGAAATTCGCCGGATGACCCGTAAAAACGTTCCGGTTGGAATGCAATATCGTCCGGTTGGAATGCAATATCGTAGAGACGTTCCGGCGGAACGTCTCTACGGCACGGATTGGTTGGCGTGGTTGGCTGGAATCGCGATCGGTTTAATTCCCCTATTACCCTGGTTATTAGATCTGACCGTCGCAGTCAAAGCAAAACGTCCCAGTTGGGCAGAATTGTTGACCCCCAATTTCCATCTGCATTGGCTGACCACCGGCTGGGGGTTGAACTTGGAATATATCTTTGGCGGGGTGTTTTGGCGATCGCTGTGGCAAGAACCTCGGATTGCCGGAATCGCAACAGGAGGGGTGGGACTCTGTCTGCTGATGTTGGTGGGCTTGGCACTGGTAAGCTTGGGGCGTTGGATCAGGCAATGGCGCGATCGTCACGTTAATTCCACTCTACAAAGCTATTTCTGGGCGGGTGGTTTGATCATGCCCATCTTGCTACTGGTGGCGCGGGTGCGGGTACCTGCCCATTACCTGATTATTCTCTTTCCTTGGCTCTATCTCTGGGTCGCTTCTCTCTGGCACGATCGCCCTAAAATTCTCACACTGATCACAGTTCTACAACTCAGCCTCAGCCTTACCTATCTTCTCTATGTTCATCTTCAGGGCGGGGTGCCCGGTGGTAATTTTGGCTGGAGCTATCAATATCAGATGCGATCGCTGTAGGAATGATTTAGGGGCTGGAGATGGAATACATTAAGGAGCTGACTTGAGTATGAGTTCTTATAAATACCCTTGGATCAGCCAATCATCCCCGATCGTCTCTAAAGTACCCTCTTGAACTTTTAGGGCCTGGGTCATGCGCTGTAATCCCAATTCCCCTACAGGAGAGGGCGCACCTAACCCACCAATAATTTTCGGCGCAATAAATGCCCACACTTTCTGTATCGCCCCCGCTTCGATCGCCCGGGCAGCTAATCGTCCCCCACATTCCCACAGCACTTGCATACAACCACGATCATAGAGATGTTGCATCGCTGCCATTGGCGTGACCTGATCCAGGACGATCACTTCCACCCCTTTAGCCACTAATCCTCGACGCATTGCTGGACTGGCATCCGGTTCTGTGAAAATCAGCGTGGGTGCAATATCAGTCTGCCACAGGTGTGCTTCTGCCGGGAGATTTAGGGAAGGACTCAGCACTACCCGGAGGGGATTGTGATCGGAAACGCCGTGGCTGGTCAGGTGAGGATTGTCCTGCCGAACCGTATTGCCGCCAATAATGATGGCATCACAGGCCGATCGCAAATGATGTACCCGAGTCCGAGCCGCAGTTCCCGTAATCCAAGCACTATGCCCTGTGCTCGTCGCAATCTTGCCATCCAAGGTCATGGCGTATTTCAAAATACCAAACGGACGCTGGTGCAAAACCCGGTAAACAAAGGCTTCATTGAGCACCTGACAATCAGCTTCTTCCACCCCAACAACCACCTCCAACCCAGCCTGATTGAGCTTGGCAATCCCCCGCCCGCTGACCTGAGGATTAGGATCAACCATGCCCACCACCACCCGCTGGATTCCGGCAGCAATGACCGCATCGGCACAGGGAGGAGTCCGCCCATAGTGGCTACAGGGTTCCAAATTGACATACAGGGTTGCACCCTTTGCCCGATCGCCCGCCTGCCGCAACGCAAATACCTCTGCATGGGGCTTGCCTGCCTGGGGATGAAAGCCTTCACCCACAATGGTGCCTGCTTGCACAATCACCGCACCCACCAAGGGATTGGGAGCCGTGCGACCCAGGGCTTGTTTCGCCAGTGCTAGGCAACGTTGCATATAGAGGCGATCGCCGTCTAAGGTCGTCGTCATACCAGGGATAAATTCATCTCAAAATTTGGGAGCAGAAGCACAAAAGCAACGGGTCAGGATGAACAGGTTAGTAAAGCCGAGACATCGAATAATGGCTGAGTACCTCCTGACCCCACTTTACCAATTGCTCAGACCCCTCCACCATGAGTAAGTAATGACCTCGATTGAGGTGATGGCGATAGAGACTGGCTGCCGTCCCTTCTCCAAACATGCCAACTAAGCAACCCAAGATGGCTCCGAAGAAGACACTGATGGCAAAAGACCCCAGCAAAAGTAGTGGAATAGAGGAGACGGGCAATGAAAGCCCTAATGGAAAACTGAGGTGTTGCCCTAGAAAACTGATACAGCCTCCCACCAGTAAACCCGCACTGCCTGCAACGAGTCCAAACCGAACGGCCTGTCTGGCGGCAATCTGAGCGGGACGCAGGAGACCAATTCGTTCTGGACTGCTATACCCAGTGCCCACGATCGCCACATGTTCCGGAGAAATGCCATGGTAATTGAGCAGGCGGTAAGCCTGAAATGCAGATATCTCATCGGGTAGCACGATGACCGAAAGATGAGTATATCTAGGAAGTGAACCATTCCGACGCAGAAAACGCCTAAACACTACTGTGCCGCCTGCCCAAGCTAAAAGAGTTATCCCTAAATTCTAGATCGTCTCTCGGAATTCCCCCATTCACTTAAGGAGGAATTTAACGATCGCTGGATGGGGCAGAATGAGCAGATCAGGAAGACTGCGGTTGTACCTTAAGGGGGATCTACTGAGGTCGCCAACCCATGGGTTTTCCCAGGAAAGCCCGTGATCGTGAAAACATCTTGCTAAGATCAAGCATCATAAACCCTTCAGTTGATGGATTAGAAAAACCTATGCCTCCTCGTTGGTCTCGCGTGCCCACCCGTCAAGATGCTGACTTCCGGAAGTTAGACGATCGCATGACCTTTGCTACCCATGTGGCTGCTTTTATTGCAGCTAATTCCGGAGTTTGGTTCTTTCGTCTGCTCCAACGGGCAGATTGGGGCTGGACGGTCTGGATGACGGCAGGCTGGGCAGGCTTGCTGGTACTGCATGGGATTTATATCTTTGCCATCGCCGACTACAGCGATCAGCCCTACAGCAACTCAGGTTATGGCGATCCCCCCCAGGATCCCTCTCAAACCTGATACCGTCTAGACGAGCTGTCTAAACGATAGGGCGATCTAGAACAGCGGCAGGTTAAAGACCAGACCCACTCCCACCAACCAGCCGTTGAAATCCAGGCGATCGTTCGTGGAACTGCCCAGGGTAATGCCGCCCACCACATTCAGTTGAGTGCGAGGGTTGATGGTGTAAGTCAATCGCCCTCCCACTTGATGGTAGAAATCATCCCTAGGTTGCTGGGTAAAGTGCGACCAGATAAATTGATAGTCCACCGCCATCTGAAAGTCTTTGGAAAAGCTGTAGCTTAACGAACTAATCAAGGAATGAACCAAGCGATCGTATTTTTCCAACTCAGTTGTTGTACTCCAACGAAACTGATAGTAGGTGCTGAGATTTAAATTTTTGCCAAGGGGGTCTTGACGGTTCAGTTCTAAGCGCAGGGCGTTGTCATTAAAAAAGCGATCGCCGTTAAACAGACTCTGGACACCACGATCGGTACTGAATAATTGCTGATTCGTCCAACCTACTTCTCCACCCATCCGAGGACTGAGCCGCTGATAGAGACCCACTCGAAACCGCAACTCATCATAATTTAATCTAGAAACATTAAAATAGCGGACGAGGCTGGCATCAAAGGACGTGATCACAAAGGTATCTCGCCCTAGGGCAGGGGCATAAAATAATGTAAACCCCGATCGCACCAAGCCATCCGCCACTTTTTCATCACTGGCTAAAACGTTACTATTGCGAAAATAATCGACCCGACCCAAGAGGAAAACAGATTTGGGCTTGGGTTGTTTTGGGGCAGGGCGAGGAATCGGACGAATCTTCAGACATAACTCGTCCTTGCAGAGAGGTTTTACCTTGATATCACCCAATTCCGGATCCGCAACTGAGTTCGCCAGGAGAGGAGGCAGAGAGGGGCGATCGGGTAATTCAGGCAGGGGTGCAGCCTGGGGGCTGGCTTCAGACGCAGGAGACTCAGCAGAGTTGAACTCAGTCGTTTCTACAGCAGTCGTTTCTACAGCAGTCGTTTCTACAGCAGTGAACCAAGACCGATCGCCAGCACTGGAAGACCCCTCGCTCTGGGAACTCGCCACCGGGACGAGCAACTTCTGAGCAGCCGGAGATGAATCGAATGTTGAAGAACTGGATTGAGCAGTCCTGAAGGGCGATCGCGGCGAAGGTGCTAGGCTGTAGGATCCTGAAGTCTCTGTAAAGACATGACTGAGATGAAGAGAGTCAGAATTGCTCCAGAATGAATCAGCGCCTAATTGAGTTGGAGCTAGGAACTCTGTCCTAGCTTGGTGGGTGGTGCGTTCTAGATCCACCTCCTGCGCCTGGGCAGATGCAGCAAAGTGGAGGATCCCAAGAATGCTGAGACCACGCAGCCAACTGTACAAGGAACTGGAAGTCAGCCAGCTTCTGGGGGAAATGGAAGTTCCAGACGATCGCTTCAAAAAAATCACAGCCTAACTAAATCACTCACTAAATCATTAACTTCATCAAGAGGCTCAGACTCAAGAGACTCAGACTCAAGTTCTTTCCGCCTGTAATCAGACGAGTTTAGACGAGTTTTGTGGAAAAATATTTTTACATGATGAAATTATAAAGGTTTATCTCCTAATGGATATCACCCTAATGGCTGAGGTGATCGCTCACCCTTTTTCGTTAGCTTTCAAAAACGCCTTGAGATAAATTAGCAAATACAACGGTCATAGGCATCACAGAGCGATGCAACTCTGCTTCGCTTTGCCGAGGGGAGTCTCTAACTTGGCATCCAGGTAGACTCCAAAAGTTTTGTTTGAAAAATCTATTTTCTTTAAGGAAACGACTAGTTATTGCACAGAATTTTCTCTATAATTAGAGAAGAACAGGGAAGGACAATCAAGAACATAAAGTTCTGGTAAACCGACAAGGCAATGTATAACAACTAGTCTCAGGAGTCTATCTCTCCTCTACCATAGGGTGCTCTCTAGATTTGAACCTGCACGAATGGCTGATAGATGCGGAACATAAGCAGGTCAGGGTATTCAAAGACCAGGGTGTTCAGACCAGGATACGCGAATTCAAAATGGTAGTATTGGTTCGTTGGAACAATCCATCCCGATCGCGACGAATGAGACAATGATGCAAATCATCAACTTACACTCATGAGCTTGGCAGTGATAGCCCATCCAGCGAACGTTTGATTCGTTAAAATCCCTGAGTGAAATCATAATTGTGCAAGATAAGCTTGCATTTCTTGACTGTCTTACAGTTTAGAGTGTCCTTTGGAGTAATCCCTTATGTCTGGTAGATGGTTTCCCTTGATGGCTGCAACCTGCTTGGGTGTTGCTGGGTTTGTGTGGGCAGAAGGTGTTCCCTATCTGGTACAACAATCCCGTGCCCTGGCCAATGTTCCGCTCACCCAAGCAACCGTTCGATCGTTTCAGAAACGGGTTGAGGTGAAGCTAGGCAACCAGAACCTGCGACCTGCAAAGCAACAGGATCGGCTCCAGCCGGATGATCTCCTAAAAACCTGGAGAGAGGCGCGGGCAGAACTCAAATTTAATGATGGGTCCCTCGCCCGTGTGGGAGAACTAGCTACCTTCAAGTTTCTCCGGGGAACTCGTACCTTTGACCTGAACAATGGTACCTACCTGTTCATGATTCCACCGGGTCGGGGATCAACCAAGTTTAGAACCCCCAGTGCCACCGCCGGGGTGAATGGCTCAGCCATCATTATTCGCTACATTGAAAAAACCGATACTATGGTGATGTTGGCCTTAACCAATAATCCCAAAGGTCCAATGACGGTCACGTTGCCGGATGGAAGCGTCCAAGAGGTGTTTGCGGGTCAAATGGTGGTGACCGAGAAGGGACAGCTCAAGGGATTCTACGAATTTGATCTGAAGAACCTGATCGAAACCAGTAGTTTGATACAGGATTCCCATTCGCAAGGCATACCCAACACACTCAAAGATGATCCTGACCTGGAAGCGGTGTGGGAAGAAATTGGGGAGGCCCTCGCTACGCAGAAACATATCTCCTTTGCCAATAGCATTGAAAATCCAGATGATTTCAAGCTGCCGGAGAATCGCACTGCGCGCTTTCCCTCGGAAATTAGACCAACCCTTACTCCCGAATCGGGGCCTAATCGCTTACCAGATGCGCCAGGGTCACGCGATCGCTTCCCCGATCAACCCGACAATCCCACACCTCAACCTAACCCCAACCCCAATCCACCCCCAAATTCTGAGCAAGGGGTCGAGAAACCTATTCGCGTCGATCCAATAGTATCCCAACCGATTTCAGATCCTCCTCAGGTTCCAGATCCCCAACCGATTTCAGATCCTCCCCAGGTTCCAGTCTCCAAGCCGCCTCTCATTATTCCCCCCACTCCAGCTCCGGATCCAGCACCAGCGCCAGTCAATCCACCAGCGCCAGTCAATCCACCAGCGCCAGTCAATCCACCAGCGCCAGTCAATCCACCAGCGCCAGTCAATCCACCAGCGCCAGTCAATCCACCAGCGCCAGCGCCAGTCGTTGGTCCTCCTGCTACAACTCCAGCGGCCAATGTCCAGTTACCGACTCCGGCTCCGATGAGCACACCTCCTGGAGCAACTCCCCCAGGGCTATCTGCTCCTACCACCCCAACTCCTGTGCCAACTCCGGCTCCTGCTGGCGTGCCATCCCCGCAGCCTAACACCACGATTAGCGCACCTGGGAATAGTGCCAACGCGCCCGGTCAAGCGGCTACACCCGCCCTGAATCCGACCAATAACTTGGGAGTTGAACGGGTACAAGCAACTGTCGGTAATCCCTCGAATCCAACTCCCTAAGACGAATCTAGCTAAGATAGCTAAGTTGCAGGACTCATCCGCTTGCGGAGGCTCTCAGCTCGCTTTTTGGCGGTGCCATTTTTGGGATCGTATTGCAAGGCTTGCTCGTAAGACTCTAAGGCCTTTGCAGCTAGGTTCTTCCGTTCATAGGCATGACCGAGATTATTCAGGGCTGTGACATACTCTGGGTAAGCTTTCAAAGCCTCTTTGTAAGTCCGTAGGGCTAAGTCATATTGCTCCTGAGCAAAGTAGGCAAACCCAAGGGCATTGTGGACGGCTGCTAAAGCACTTCCTTCTAATTCATCAGATTTGAGGGCTTTTTGAAACTGGGGAATGGCCTGGGCAAATAACTTTTTGTCAAGAAAAATGCTGCCCAGTTCGTAATAATCTAAAGCGGTTCCTTTTTCTTTACCCAGTTTATTTTGTAGGCGGGTTAAGGCCTTTTCCAAACGACGGGTTTTAAACACTTGGGTCAAAATGGTGACACCAGCCGCCGCAAGGATAACGAGTAAAACGGAGAGATATACAATTGGTAAATTATCCTGCATCGTACTAAAAATCTGTATGGTCGGGTCTTCATGAGATGAGGGCAAGAATTTTACCCTCTTTCTATCATGCCATTCTGCTGCCCTCAATTCCTCTCTACGATCGCCCAGGGCAGTCCCCAAACTGCAGCCCGTTCCTTCAGCCACTCTTCCCGTCGCCATTGCTGGAGAATTTGGTTAACGCGATAGCGCAGTTCAGCATGTTGTAATCCCTTCGGGAGGACGATCGCCAAGGGTTCGATCGAAAGTTGAAAGGGTAATAACCGATAGCGGGCATCTTGCCGTTGCCAGCCACTGAGTAAACTTTGGTCGGCTGCAAAGGCATCAATGATTCCAGCGTTGAGTTGCTGAACCGCTTCGGCATAGGAAGTGACAAAGCTCAGTTGGGCTTGGGGTAGGCTATATTGCAGCGTGTAGAAAGTGCTGGAATGAACCAAAACAGCAATGCGCCCACGACGGAAATCCGAGATCGATCGCCAATCAGAGCGCTGGGTAATCAGCCCTGTGCCATCCCAATAGTAGGGCAAACTGAAATCGACTAAACGGCGGCGGGCAGCGGTGGCACTGACCCGAGCGATCGCCAAATCCACCCGACCTTCTGCCACGGCGGGAATGCGATCGAGGTTCCGAACAACCTGAAACCTAGCGGCATGGGGCTGACCCACTAACTCCTGCGCTAGCCGTTCAGCGATCTCAATCTCCCAACCCGTTCGCTGCCCTTGAGCATCACGAAAGCTGAGGGGATAGCTTTGATCCTGAATGGCGATCGTCACATAGCCCCGCTGTTGAAGAGGGGGTAAATCTGCGCTAATGGCTGCAATCTGTCCCCAGCCGATCGCCACCGCCCACCCCAGAAGTAAGGCAAGCGGAAACCATTTGCCCCGCCAACCCTGCGGACTAAAAATACGCCTCAAAAACGGAGTGCGCCATAACTGGGGTGACCATAATTGAGGCAACCCTAAAAAATTGGAGCGCGATCGGGACAGCCATTTCGGACAACTCATGCCGCAATCACCCTCCTAATAACGCACTCCAATTGACAAGATGGCTTTTGTCTCAGTAGCAGTCTATTTAGCCGCCTTCGCCAGTTCTACCACTTTGGCAAAACCAGCCGGATCTAGAACTGCCAATTGAGCCAGCATTTTCCGGTTAATCTGGATCTCTGCCTTCTTCAAGCAACCGATCAGTTGGCTGTAGCTGATGCCATGCATCCGAGCCGCCGCATTAATCCGCGCAATCCAAAGACGACGAAAATCCCGCTTCCGTTTGCGACGATCGCGATAGGCATTGCGGAGTGCCTTCATGACCTGTTGATTAGCAGTCCGGAACAACCGAGAGTGAGATCCCCGGAAGCCCTTCGCGAGCTTTAAAATCTTCTTACGACGTTTGCGGGCAACATTGCCGCGCTTAACTCTTGCCATAGTAGTCCTCTACTTTTTGCAGAAAAATTCAAACCTAAGATGATCGCTAGGAAGCGATGACCGGGAACCAGGCAGTAGAAAGCCCTAGCCCAAGTCTTCTGACAGGATCTCATGCAGGCACAGACGCTTGCAGCGATCGATCGAGATCGACCCAGGCAAAGATCTTGAGCCAGACTGGAGATCCCGCCACCTTAACCAATAAGACAGCTTACAGATAAGGCAGCATCCGACGGACGTTTTCAGCATCCCGCTCATTCACAACTTCCATGCCTGCAAGACGACGCTTGCGACTGGGACTCTTGTGCTCTAGCAGGTGTGCTCTAAAGGTCTTACGGCGCAAAATTTTGCCACTGCCACTAGCGCTAAACCGCTTAGCCGCAGACTTACGAGATTTCAACTTCGGCATGGGAATGCTCTAAATCGACACGGTTGTCTATCGTACCCTAGATGACCGCACTTATGCAAGACAGCTAGCACTGGACATGATTATCTGCTATTCTAGGGCTGTACCGTGGGACTCACGGGAGGGCAATGCCCAAAGTCTGTGGAGCCGGTGTAAGACCAGAAAACCCTAGAGGTGGAGGCAACTGCAAGGAAGCAGAAAGCAATAGGAGTGATCCTATAGCTCCTCGGCAGCGATTGCAACGTTCTGAGGAATCCCCATCCGCCTATGCAGTGGGGAAGCTGTCAATCCATGTTTCATTGTGAAGTGGGTCGTCCCCCACTTTTTTTATTGGCATCTCTTTCTTAGATCACGAGACCATGACCCATCCTGTGATTGATTCTGTAATTGACCTGGCTGCGCCGATCGCATCTGAATTGGGGCTAGAGGTGGTGGCAGCCGTGTTCCAGACAAACCAAAACCCACCTGTGCTCCGCGTCGATGTGCGAAATCTCCAGCAGGATACTGGCTTGGATGATTGTGAACGCATGAGCCGTGCCTTAGAAGCAGTGTTGGATCAGTCCGGTTTACTGCCCGATGCCTACGTTTTAGAAGTCTCTAGCCCAGGAATTTCTCGGGTTCTGGAGAGCGATCGCGAATTTATTTCCTTTAAGGGATTTTCGGTGACCGTGATGACTTCAGCACCCGTAGATGGACAGGTCACGCTGTCGGGGAACTTGGTGAGTCGAGATCCTGACACCCTCTTGCTCAACCGAAAAGGGCGCGTCATTTCCATTCCACGGGCGATCGTCACCCGAGTGCAACTGGATGAACGGAAATCTTGGGTTTGATCTTGAATGGGTCTGAATTCCTGAACTGAATAAACCCTGGCTACTACAGCCACAACCACCCTCAATTGAATACGGAGAACTGAATATGTCTAGCATTCCTCTGCCTGGTCTCAAGGAGATGATTGATGGAATTAGCCGAGAGCGCAATTTACCCAAATTGGCAGTGCAAGAAGCACTCCGAGAAGCCTTGATGAAAGGGTATGAGCGCTTTCGTCGCACCCAGCGGATGGATTCCCATTACTTTGATGAAGAATATTTCAATCGCTTTGAGGTGGAGCTAGATATAGATGAGGAAGGCTTTCGGATTCTCGCGACGAAGACGATCGTTGAAGAAGTCCAGCACCCGGATCATGAAATTTCCCTGCGGGAAGTGCAAGATGCAGAAGTGGAAGCCCAGGCTGGCGAAGAAGTCTTAGTAGATGTCACCCCTGATCAGAATGAATTTGGGCGGATGGCCGCCATTCAGACCAAGCAGGTCTTGGCCCAAAAACTCCGTGATCAGCAACGTAAACTGATTCAGGAAGAATTTCAGGATTTAGAAAGCTCCGTCCTGCAAGCAAGGGTTCTGCGGTTCGAGCGTCAGTCTGTCATCATGGCAGTCAGCAGTGGCTTTGGACAGCCCGAAGTGGAAGCAGAACTGCTCAAGCGGGATCAACTCCCCAACGATAATTATCGTGCCAACGCGACCTTCAAAGTACTCCTCAAAAAGGTCAGTGAAGGGGCTCATCGCGGTCCGCAACTCTTGGTCTCCCGAGCCGATGCAGGCTTAGTCGTATACCTATTTGAAAATGAAGTCCCAGAAATGCAAGAGGATCCCCCCCTAGTTCGCATTGTTGCGGTCGCGCGGGAAGCAAATCCCCCCTCTCGGTTTGTCGGGCCCCGAACCAAAATCGCGGTTGACACCCTAGAGCGTGATGTGGATCCAGTAGGTGCCTGTATCGGGGCAAGAGGATCGCGCATCCAAGCAGTAGTGAATGAGTTGCGGGGCGAGAAAATCGATGTCATTCGCTGGTCTCCGGATCCTTCAACTTATATTGCCAATGCCTTAAGTCCAGCGCGGGTGGATGAAGTCAGATTACTCGATCCAGAAGGACGGCAAGCCCATGTCTTGGTGGCGGAAGATCAATTGAGCCTAGCGATCGGCAAAGAAGGGCAAAATGTCCGCTTGGCAGCTCGGTTAACGGGCTGGAAAATTGATATCAAGGATGGTGCGAAGTACGATCGGACAGCGGAAGATGCCAAAATTGCTGAAGCTGCTGCCGCCCGTGCTGCCGCTGAAGCCGCCTTGGCAGCCGAAGCTGAGGAGGAATACGAGGAAGACTTTGTGGAAGAGGATCCAGAGCTGGAGATGGCTGAGGAGGAGGAAACCTAATGAATCCCCCTCTGGCTGCCCGAGCGGTAGGGCAGTCCCATTGCTCCATAGGTCAATGGGAGGTAAGTCCACTCATCGTTCCTGGCAAGGAGGTTCAAGAGAGATGCCCGATCGCTGTTGTGTCAGTTGCCGGAAACTGGCTCCAAAATCTGAATTTTGGCGAATTGTCCGTGTTTTTCCCAGTTATGAAGTCAAAATTGACCAGGGAATGGGGCGATCGGTCTATCTCTGCCGAAATTTAACCTGTCTTCAGCAAGCAGAAAAGAAGGATCGCCTCAGTCGCGCCTTGAAAATTACAGTGCCCAAACCCATCTACGAAACCTTACACCAGCAGATTGCAGGAAATTCGAGCTACAATTTAAATTAAAAACTAGCTAGATCGAAAACCTGATCTTCTGCCAGGAAACTTAGCGGTAGAATCTTAGTAACAAGTCACGAAAGATTACAAACTTTTGCCCGGATTGTTACTTGGGTTTGAGTCCTGTAAGGCAGCTTGACTAGTAGAACAACCTGTTCTGGAGTGAACACAGCCCTATTTGACCAAGGGGCAGTTTTGCGTTGAAAAAAGATTTGGTCAGATCCAAATTGCACTTGTTCCGAGCGGAACGGGATGGGATAGGATTGACTCTTGCAGCGCAGTGAGTAAACTGGGTCTAAATGTAGTTTTAGTCAAATACAGAAGGCAACGACTATGTGACACCTGGACTGAATGAGGAACTGAGTGGATGAACAACGGCAAAGTGAGAATTTACGATCTATCCAAGGAATTAGACTTAGACAACAGAGAGATATTGGCCATCTGCGATCAGCTTCAGATTGCGTATAAGAGCCACAGCAGTACCATTTCAGAAGCAGAAGCGGAGAGCATTCGCCATGCCGCTCTCAA
>JAYKGX010000392.1:0-13007 GCA_035285565.1 Synechococcales cyanobacterium | reverse complement strand
ATCGTCGTCCAACGGGCAAACCGCAAACAAGTGGGACAGGTAGAACCCTGGATTTTACAAGCTGGAGAAGCCCCCCGTGCCTTGCAACTCAAGCAACTGAGTGGCGATATGATGCTCACACCTGACGGGCAATCCCTATTGGTCACCCAGGGGGAAGGGTTAGCGATCGTCCCACTGCAATCAGGTGCGGATCCTCTAGATTTTCTACCCAAGTTTGGCATGGTGGTGGGGATGTCTGGAGATGGCACCTCTGCCACATTGGTCAAGTTCAATTCCAATTACACCAAAGACCTGTTCCTAGTGACCAACCAAGGCGTGGAACGTAAGCTGCTGACCACGGAAGGCACCCTATTCAGCACCGAGTTTTCCGCCGATCGCCAGTGGCTCTACTGTTTGCTCACGGAGCGACTGGGCAGTGGGGCAGACATTCGTGAGGAACCCTACATTGTGGCGATCGACCTCAAACCCGATGCCCAGGGGCAAACCCCACCCGATGCGCTGATCCCCCTGCTACGACTGCCCGGTCAGCAAGATGTGCATATGAGCCTTGCCCCAGACGATGTGGGTCTTTTAATGGCCGAAACCATCGCCGCCACCACTGCCGAGGGTCAACCGACCACCACGCAGCAATTGTGGCTTTTGCCACTGAAGGACGATCGCCACACACTTCTACCTGCCCAAAAACTACCATTTCTAGGATCTCGACCTCGCTGGATGCCATGACTAGATGCTGTGAAGTATTAAAAACGTGCAATTCCTGTGAACAAGTTGCAGGATCAATCGCTAGAATAGAGAGAAGATATGCCCTATCGAGTTTTACTGTTCTAGTCTGAATTGTTCAAATCTTAATTATTCAAACTGCACTGCATGGTTTAAAGCGGCTCACTCAAGTTATTCAAGTCAAATTGTTCCAGCCAAATTGTTCAAGATTGTTCAAGATTTTTCGAGAACTCCTTTCGTCAGATGCCAAATGATGGATCGTCTGTACTACACACCTTATCGACGCGCTACACCTCACTCTACACCTCAGGTGTTATTGGCACGGATGACAATCTCAATTTTTCGCACATCTGTCAGGGGTGTGCCCGGTTGGCTGCTGTCTAGGGCTATAGTTTCCGCTCCAGGATGGGCACTTTGAAACGTATCTGGTGAAGGTTATTTGAGTGTGAATTCCCATGAAGCAAGATAGGGTGAGGGCCATGAGTGAATAGCGATCGACCTACCAGCCACTTCCAGGCATGGATTGTCTTTGAGAACCCAAACAGTTCACTACCATCCTGTCCTCGGAAAGTAAGGCTCTTCAGCGACCTATTCGCTGCTCCCGTTAGATGTAGACTTATTGCCTCAGGAGAAGCAACCCATGCTGCACCGGAAGATCTATCAACTCTGCTGCGACGGTCGAGAAGTCTGGGTGTTCCTGCGGGATCAACAGCGCTGGATTGAACGTGCTCGCATTTTGGACATTGAAGGGGATCTCGTCACCTTGCGCTATGAAACCGAAGAAGAGGATGAAGTCTGTTCTTGGGAAGAGATGGTGCGCCTAGAAAGTATTGGAGC
The DNA here is from genome assembly GCA_035285565.1 of Synechococcales cyanobacterium. Taxonomy (GTDB): domain Bacteria; phylum Cyanobacteriota; class Cyanobacteriia; order Leptolyngbyales; family Leptolyngbyaceae; genus JAYKGX01. The sequence goes on along the minus strand of JAYKGX010000392.1, from coordinate 11,450 downwards.
GGTGACGCAAAAACTGGCTGCTGTCCCCAAAGGGGATGTCGAACCTCTGGTTTCGGAGGACTGCCCAGAAGCCGAGCAACTTTCCAATCGGCGAGCTTCTGACGCTAACCCCGACTAGTAGAGTGCATTCTAAGTTCTGCCATCTTTAACCTCTAGACGGTTGGGTTTTGCTAACCCTTAGCCCAACCTAGGTTAATCGCTTAACTCGCTTAATTCTACGGACTGACTTGCCTTTGAATAGGACATTATGAAAGTTTCTCTCTCTGCCACCCCAGCCCAGTCTCGCCAGCTCAAGGAACAACTGGCTCAACCCGAAGATAAGCTCTCCTATGAGTTAGGTAAAGCGGTACAAGAGTTACCCCCGCTCTATACCCGGCTCTTAGCAGTGACGATCAGCGTGCTCACGTTTAGTGCGATCGCCTGGGCTCATTTCAGTAAGGTGGATGAAGTGGCGATCGCCCAGGGAAAATTGATCCCTTCCACAGAAGTACGTCCCATTCGGGCCTCTAGTGTCGCCAGTGTTTCCTCAGTCAAAGTCAAGGCCGGGGATGAGGTCAGAAAAGATGATGTGCTGGCAGATATGGATCCGGGTGTCACCGAAACCAGCGTAGACAGTTTAGAAAAAGATGTCATCAAAATTAAGGAGAACATTGCTCGGTTAGAAGCCGAGAGCCAGGGCAAAACCACAGGTGGGAACGCAGAACAGAGCCAATTCTTAGCGGCACGGCAGGCAGAATTGCAGGAAAAACAAGCCGCCGCGATCGCCGAAGCCAACCGCCAAGTCGGTGCAATTAACGAAGGAGAAGCCAGATTCGCTCGCTTCCAGGAAAACTTGCTCAATGCCCGCACCACCCTGAGCAATTCCCGCATCAGCAAGCAGAACGCAGAGAAAAATCTAGAAACGGCCAAAGAGAAAGAATCCCGCCTGCGGACGCTGAAAGAGCAGGGAGCGGTTCCCCATTTGGAATACTTGAATGCGGTCGATCAAGTGACCAATGCCAGCAACCAAGTCACCAATGCCAGCAATCAGATCACCGAAGCCGAGAACCAAATCGTCACCCTAGAGCGGGAAATTGAAGCCCAGCAGGAGCGCATAGCCCAATCCAGGTCTGCCTTTGAATCCGCCAAGCGTTCAGCACAAGGCATTCTGCCCCAGCGGCAAAGCGAAGTGCTGGGCCAGTTGACCCAGCAGCGCCAGGAACTGACCCGCAAACAGGGGGAACTGGATGTCGCCAAGAAGCAACGCCAGGAACGGGAAACGATTCAAGCGCCCTTTGATGGGGTGGTCTATAACGTCAAAGTCACCCAGGGCCCTGTCCAACAGGGGGAAGAATTGCTCTCCATCTTGCCGCAGGATGAAGACCTGGTTCTAGAAGTCAAGTTGCTGAACCGCGATCGCGGCTTTATCCGAGAAGGAATGGAGGTCAAAGTGAAACTGGCGACCTTCCCCTACCAAGAATTTGGCACGATCCCAGGAGAAGTCATCCGCATCAGCCCCGATGCCATTGTGGAACGGGACGAAGCTGGACGGGAGTTAGGGCCGGTGTTCCCAGCGAAGGTGCGGTTGAAAAAGGACAAAATTACCGTGCGCAATAAAGAGGTGCCCTTTTCACCAGGGATGGCTGGGACTGCTGAAATTATCACCCGCAAGAAGTCGGTTCTGAGTTTCTTAATCGAGCCAATTAGTAAGCGATTTGACGAAGCCTTCTCCCCTCGATAACTGGCATGATGGCAATGCTTGGAAGATGTTCTGCAGACTTTCGTAGAAGCTGAACCACTGCAAACGCCAAAATTCCCATAGAATGAGGAGCGGGTAGATACGGGATATTTTTATGAGAATCTTAGCCCTCGTTCCGGGTGGAATTAGTGACCAATTGCTCTTTTTCCCCACCCTCGATGCTTTAAAAAACCGCTATCCGGATGCCCAGATCGATGTGGTGGTCGAAACTGGGTCTAAGGATGCCTACCGTGTCTCCAAATCGGTGCGGGATGTGATCATCTTTGAATTTCAAGGGCGCAACAGTCTAGCAGATTGGGGAAATCTCCTGGGGGTGATGCGCGATCGCGAATATGAAGTCGCCTTGAGCTTGGTGAATGATTGGTCAACCGGGTTGATGCTGTGGTTGAGTGGGATTCCCACCCGAGTTGGCTACAGTGGTGGGAGTGGATCTGGATTTTTTACAGCAGCCTTGCCCCATCAGCCTAAGCAATATCGCGCCGCAGAATATCATGGTTTGTTACAAGGATTAGCGATCGCCAGTCCTCTCCCAGAACTTGCGGTCAAGGTCTCCAGTCGTGATCTGGAATGGGCGGATGGCGAACGTCAACGGTTAGGTCTGGTGAGCGGGGGCTATGTGGTGATTGCGGGCGCAACCGATGAATCACAACCAGCTTATCCGGTCAACAACTGGAAACAAATTTTGGAAGATTTTCAGAAAAAGCAACCAGATCTTGCCCTTGTGGTGGTGCGGACCTTGGATGCACCCTTTGCCGATCATCTTCTGGAACTGCTACCAACTGTCAAACTCAGCACTCCGGAAAATCTGGGACAACAGGTCGCGTTGCTGGCGGGGGCTAGTTTAGTCCTCTGTTGCAATGGGGTGACCATGCATCTGGCGATCGCCACTCAAGCCTTTACCCTGGCACTATTTGGTCAGGAGGATCCCAAACAACTGCTGCCCAGTGGCGATCGGATTCTGGGTCTCAAATCTTCTACGGGAACCTTTGCGGATATTGCGCCTTCCACGGTGCTGGAAAAGGTGTGGGGTGGTTAGTACAGTCATCAAGGGATAGGGTTCCTTGCCCCCTGAGCACAGAAGCGGGGTGATTCAGTCTGGCATTGTCTCATCCCATTCATCGCTCCCAACCCCAGTGCTAATACCGCTACCCTCTAGTTGCGCATTGACGAGAATGAGATCTCCTAAGATTGCACCTTTGGTATTGGCATGGTAGGCGATCGCTTGGGTCAAGTTGGCACTGACCAATTGGCTACCAGCCAAATCGGCATTGGTGAAAAAGGCTTGGGTCAAATTAACCTGGCGTAGATTGGCTCTCCGCAGATCGGCTCCTTCTAAGTTCGCACCTGTCAGGTTTGCCCCTGCTAGATTCGCTTCCCGTAGATCGGCTCCAATTAAATGAGTATGTTGTAGATCCGCACCCGCAAGGTCACAACGATAGCATTCTCCCGTGGTCAACAGTTGTTTGACATGATCCGGATTGGCAGCCCGAACCGGTGTTGCTAAGAATAATGCCACCAGTAAGGTAATGGCATAAAAAATCTTGCTTCGCATTGTTTCCCTCCTCCACCTTGTTTTAGGGTGGGATTGACTTCATTCGGGTTAAGGTACATTCCGGAAACTCAGGAAGGGGTGTGAGAAATTTCCTAGGAATGCCATGCAGAAGTTTCGTCGATCTATCCCGCAGAAGAGGCTAAAGACCTGAAAGCAGGTAGATTCCCGATTGATACTTCTATTGTCGCAGGTTTAGCAGCACCGCTGAACAAAGCGTTATAGATCTTCTTGCGACACCGGATATGCAAATTTGTGAAGAATAATGATGATCATCATGTTTCCGTTTCGTAACATTTCACGCTGCCTAATTGATTGGCATGGGTCGATCACTCCTGCAGTTCTGATGAGGGTTGCATGGGGAGATCGATCGCTAAAAGCCTTATTCAATAAAGATTACAGGAATTAATACTCAGAAGGGTTGGAGATGCGATCGGCACTTGAACAGGGCAAGGAACATAGAGAAAAACTTCTACAAACTTCTCATTTTTTTGATAAAATTTAAGTAAATACACGAAGTTTTGTGAGCGGAGATCAACATCATGGCTGGGCTATTTGGCTTGTTTGGTGGCAACAATAACGATAAACCAAAGACTGCATATTTCCTAGACGATGATGCAGCGCGATCGGAAGGAAATCGCGAATATATCCGAGAATCCAAAACAATTCGACGGACTTTCCCTAAGAGTGCGAATGGTGAAGAATTTGAAATTGTCAAATCCGTGTCTTCCCAGCAACAAGTGGTGGAGGATAGCCGCACGGGCATGAGCAGTTTTACCTCAACCCCCTCGTCAGCCAGCAATGGGAAATCAGCCGTTGAGCCTGCCAGTGCATCTGCCAAGAGTGAAGAAGCTCAAACTCGGCGCAGTGCTGATACCAGCATGGATATGTTCCGGAATATGGCAAAGGATATGCGCCGCTAAACGGGTCAGACTCGGATGAACCGGCAGAATGAGATTGTTCACTACAATTGATACAAAATGAGGACTCTGCTGTACCAACAGTAGAGTTTTTTAGTCTAACCCTGCCCCCAACCCTGCCATAGTTAAGTAGCATCTGAAGATAGGAGTTGATCCGGAGGATTCTTGATGGATACTCTTGCAAAAATTCAATGGCTACAGGACTATACCCAATTTGGCGACCTCAGCGAAGCGGCTCTAGGGGCGATCGCAACGGCAATCATCCCAGTGGAGGTGGCAGCCAATCGTCGATTATTGCTAGAAGATGTGTTGCCGCCTGCGCTCTATATTCTCCACAGTGGTCATTTAGAAAGCTATCGCACGAGTCCCAATAGTTTGGCAAAGGTCATGGGATTGTTGCCGGGGGCGATCTTGTATTTAAAGGAACTGATGTTGGATGAGATTGCGGAAGAAACGACGATTACGTTGGATGACTGTGTGATTTGGCAAATTCCGCGCACCGAGTTTTTGGCGATCGCCACCCAATATCCCGAAATTGCCCAATTGATCTCCCAACAGATGGCCACCGAGTTGCAAGAAGCAGAAGTGGCCCTTGCCTATGAACGCGATCGTCAAGCAGCGTTACGACCTTACCTTGTGCCCAAAGCCCGCCGGGGAATTGTGGGTTCCAGTCGTTATGCAATCCGGTTGCGGCAGGATATTAAGAAGGCAACGAGCGATCGCCAGCCGGTGGTGATTTTTGGGGAACCGGGTTTAGAAAAGGATAATATTGCGGCTTTAATTCATTTTGCTTCCCGCGATCGCAAAGAACCGTTAGTGCAGCTTAATTGCAATACCCTGCAAGCGAATGGGAGTGAAATTTTTGGACGGGGCAATAAACCAGGTATTCTACACTGGATGGGGCGCGGCACTTTGATGCTGAATAATTTTGAAGATTTGCCAGAGCATCTGTTAGACCCGGTAATCCACCTCCTCAAAACCGGACAATATCTGCCCATCAGTCGAGACGGCGAGGAACCGATCATTCCCCACCAAAGTGTTGCCCGCATTATTTTGACAACAGAAAAGGTTTCATCCCAATTAGAGCAATGTAAACAGGTTCAAAAAATTAAGGTGCCACCCCTACGGGTGCGAAAATCTGATTTAGCCAATCAAGTGGATTATTATCTGAGTTTACTTTGTCGATCGCGGGGGATCCCCAAACCTAAATTAACACCAGAAGCGTTGCGGCGATTACAAGGATATGACTTTCCGGGCAATTTAACGGAGCTGGAACAGTTAGTGAAGCGAGCCTTAGCCCAGGCGGCGGGGGCGGAGGTTCTGACGGAAGAGATTTTTTGGGTCACGGGGGACAAAACTCGTTCCTACCGTTTAAATTTGCTGAATGCCTTTCCTAAATTACGACGATTTTTGCGGAGTGATTGGTATCCCGATCGCGTGAACTATGGCTTCACTTTACCAATCTTTGCTGTGGTCGTGGGCGTGTTGATGGTGGGACCTCAGAGCCGCGATCGCAATTTTGCGTTGAATTTATTTTGGGATTGGTGGTGGTTAGGGAGTTTGTTGATTTATCCATTTCTTGGACGAATTTGGTGCGCTTTTTGTCCGTTTATGATTTACGGCGAAGTGGTGCAGAAATTATCGCTGAAATGGTTTCCCCGAACCCTACGAGCTTGGCCTCGGCAACAGGCAGAACCGATCGCCGGTTGGTTTTTGTTTGCTCTGTTTGTGTTGATTTTACTGTGGGAAGAATTGTGGAATTTAGAAAATACGGCCTATCTTTCGGGTTGTTTATTACTGCTGATTACGGCTGGAGCGATCGTCTTTTCGCTGTTATTTGAACGACGATTTTGGTGTCGCTACCTTTGTCCGATCGGGGGCATGAATGGGATGTTTGCTAAGCTTGCCATGATTGAACTGCGGGCAAAACAGGGGATTTGTTCCGCCTCCTGCACCACCTACCAGTGTTATAAAGGAGGAGCGCAAAAGGGCGAAGGGCAGGAAACGGGGGGTTGTCCCATCTATTCTCATCCAGCTCAATTACAGGAAAATAAAGATTGTGTTCTCTGTATGACCTGCCTGAAAGCCTGTCCCCATCGATCGGTGGAATTGAATTTGCGTCCCCCAGCGATCGAGCTTTGGACGACCCACAGTGCAAAGGATTCAGAAGTTGCGCTGCTGTTTCTGATGCTGGGAGCTGCCTTTCTTCATCGCTTGCCAGAATTTTCCAGCCAATATGATTTACAGTTGCCCCTCCAGCAATTTGGTTGGCATGGAATTTTTGCCATTTTGGCGTTGTTTTTTCCGGGATTCATGGTGTTTTTGGCAGATACGATCGCCCGTTCTCTCGTTAATCCTACTACTCGCCTGAAACCGTTTCGAGAATTGGCGTATGGATTTTTGCCGCTGACCCTGGGAGGTTTGATGGCACATTATCTTAGTTTGGGACTAGGCGAAGCGGGGCGCATTATTCCCGTGACTTTAGCAACCTTTGGCTTGACCGGGGGCGAGACGCTGGTATTAGTTGCCCATCCTGCAGTGATTGAATTTTTGCAGGGCACTGCCTTATTGGGCAGCTTACTAGCAACGGTGTTGTTAACCCAAAAGATTGCCAAACAGTCCTGGAGCAAATTACTGCCCTTTCATCTAACGGCGATCGCCCTCGCGGGGTTACTGTGGTCGGCGATCGGGGGTTGGTGAAGGCGGTTTAGAGCCATTCCAGAGAGGGTTTCATGCCTGGGAAGGAGATGGCATGGGCGAGATCTTGGGTCAACTGGCTTGATTGCAGCGAGTTTTGGGAATGGGGAGAGACGTTTCAATGACGATCGCCAGAGTATACTGAACTCAGCTCCCAGTCCAAAATCCCTGGTTACTGATGCTCAGTTGATATTTAGTGCCTTAGAACACCCATGACTGTTTCGCCTCTGGTGCCACAAACCTACCTTGTTCAGGGATTTCATGCCTTGTCTGATCCAATTCGGTTACAGGTTTTAGCACTCCTGCAGCAGGGTGAACTCTGTGTCTGTGACCTCTGTGCGGCGATCGACGTCAGTCAATCTAAGCTCTCATTCCATCTGAAGGTGCTCAAGGAAGCACAACTGGTGCAGATCCGGCAGGAAGGACGCTGGGTTTACTACCGCCTGAATCCCACCCAATTTGCCGCACTCGTACAATTTCTCACCACCTTTAGCCAAGCCAGTCCCCAACCCTCTGCGAGAACCTGCAGTCTATGAACTGCCCCACCGCATAGGCAAATGGGGAATTCCGTTGATTTTGTTAAGCAAAGGTCAAATTAACATTAACAAAACCTAAGAGTGAAATTAAGCTTTGCAAAAAACATGAAAAATTTAGATTGTTTTTTTATTTCAAAGCGATCGTTGTCTTGACAAATCAAGATTTCTTGAAATATTAGTAAAAGTGCCCCTCAACTCATTAAAAATATTTCTTATGAATGAGACTCAAAAAAGCCTTGCCATCCGTGCTGGGGCGATCGCAGCGGGAGTCGCCTGCATTGCTCTCATCAGTTCCTTTGCCCAGTCTCGGCAAGCTTCACCTCCCCAGCCGATTCGGATCAGTGGCTCCAGTACCGTCGCGCCCATCACCAACGCGATCGCCAGAGATTACAAACGCAGCGTGCCGGACATTCAAGTCGATGTGGAAGTCACGGGAACGGGCGGCGGTTTTAAAAAGTTTTGTGCTGGCGAAACGGTCATCAGTAATGCTTCCCGACCCATTAATGCAGCGGAAATGCAAGCCTGCGATCAAGCAGGGATTCGCTACTATGAACTGCCGATCGCCTTTGATGCCCTAACCGTCGTGGTGCATCCCGAAAATACTTGGGCAAAGGATCTGACCGTGGAAGACCTGAAGAAAATTTGGGAACCCGCAGCCCAGGGCAAAATTACCAACTGGAACCAAGTGAGATCGAGCTATCCAGACAAACCCCTGCGCTTGTTTGGGCCGGGTCGGGATTCAGGCACCTTCGACTACTTCACCGAGGTCATTGTGGGCAAAACGGAAAGCCGGCCCGACTATGTGGCCAGTGAAGATGACAATACCTTGGTGCAAGGAGTTCGCCAGGATCCTAATGCCCTCGGCTATTTTGGTCTGGCTTACTATGAAGAAAATCAACAGGCTTTGCAAGCGGTTGCCATCGATAGTGGCAAAGGTCCCGTGATTCCTTCTGTGGAAACGGTGCAAAAAGCGAAGTATCAACCCCTGGCGCGTCCCCTGTTGATCTACGTCAACTATAAAGCGGCGCAAGAGCGACCCGAAGTCTCTGCATTTGTCCAGTTTTATTTGAAAAATGCTCGATCGCTGGTGAGTTCCGTGGGCTATATTCCGCTGCCGGATGAAGCCTATCACATTGGCTACGTTCATTTTAGCGGGAGTAAAGTGGGAACGGTGTTTGCGGGCCAATCCAACCCCAACCTCACCATTTCTGAGCTGCTGCGCCAACAAAAAGCCTTCTAGGATTCGTCATCCAGATTGCGCGAAGGGGGCACGATCACCCGAAATTCTGCATCTACCACCGAATCAGCTTGGCGGGGGCGAGGAACTGGGTTAGCAGGGCGAGGGTGATCCACCGGGGGCTGGGCTATGTCCATATCCGGATCCCAAGCTTGACGGCGGGAAGCACGCGATCGATCGGGTTCTTCACCCCAATCATCGTCATCCCAGGCAGCCCCTTCCTCTGCCGATGATGGAGCAGGCTGGAGCCAGTCCCACCGAGGAAACTTGAGCTTTTTCCAGGATCTGGAACCGCGAAGGGACGATCGCCGAACCGTCCGAGGCGCAGACTGCTGTGGGCTAGAACCTGCATAGAACGCCAGCAGCCATGACAGTACAACGGTGGTTGCTGCCCCCAAGAATAGAGCCAGGATCAACCAGAGCGATAGGGGGAGCGCCATCGTTTTTGCCCCCAGAAATGTGAGAACCAGGGGTTGTTGATTCTGGAATGCCAGCAGTCCTAAACCGCTTGCCAAAACCAGACAGAAAACCAAACGTGCGATCGCCATAGTCCGTTCTGAGGTAGCCTGTATCCATCCTATCTCTACCAGCTTACCGCACCAATGACAGCCTGGACGCTCTGGCTGGAGTGCTCCGACGGGGATGCTTTGGCTGGGGTGTTCTGGCTGGGGTATTCTGATTTTGGCGATCGGGCTATTTGAATCCAAAAAGTGATGGAAACACAAAGGTGACGATCGCGCTCCAGACTGCATAGACGGGCAAATATCCAGCGACCCAGGCTTGAATGGCCACCAGATTCCCACGCCCGGTGAGAAAGCGGCTGTATTGCAGCAAGGTGCCAATCAGGTGCAGGAAAATGGCAACGTTACTCCCCAGGATGGCCAGACGATTGGGGGTAATGCCAAAGGAAATAAGGCGAAAGGCAATGGCAGACAGGGCGATCGCATCCACAATCAGCGCCACCCCAATCAAACTAGTAATCACAAAATCCCAAGCATTGCGTTGTTCTTCTTTGTCCCGTTCAGACAGGGTGAAGATCGTCACAGACACCACCGCCAACAGCATGGCATTAAAGGTAATCAAAAAGTCCCGATCTTGAAAGGGATTCTTGCCCAACCCAGCAATGACCAAGAGATAAATCAGCAGTGTGATTAAAACCAGAGGACTAAAAATTTTAGATAACAGAGGAGCCAGATTGCCGGTAAAGCGATCGCGGGCAGCCGTTAAATGGGTCGCCACGATCGGCGCAGCACAAAGCCCATAAACTAGGATATACTCCCCGTAAATCTTGTTAATATCAACGGAAATCGCCCAGAATAACCCGTAGGTCAATGCTGCTAACAATCCACCACTAATCAGTAAAAGTGTTGAAAAAATTAACGTTTCACCGGAATAGCGTAAATAGTCCATCCGCACAGGAGCCTCGCCCCAACGCTTGCCACAAAAGGGCATTCCCACCACCGTCCACAGGAACAGAATTAGGTGTAAGCAAGCCAGGTTATAGGTTTGAGAGGCTTGCCAATAATCATTGGGCTGATCCAGTAACTTGGGAATGGTATTAATAAAAATCAGGGGCAGGACTAGAAGAGCGATCGTGGCAGCGGTCATGCGTTTGCCCGGTCGGTTACGCAGGAGAAAATAGGCTGCCAAAAAGGGCGCGACGTAATAGCCCAGATTGCGCTCCCAAAACGATTGGGCTTCAGGATATTCAAATGCGAGAAAACCGGGAATTTTAGCAATGGTTCCCGCCAGCAAACAGAGAAACAAAATCACCAACCAATCGGGGATCTGGTTAATTAACCGTCGGATGGGTTCGCTCACCTTTTGGAAAGACAGGCGGGCTGCCCACACGCGTAGAATCAGCGATTGGGGCAATTCCTGATAGACCTGATCAAACGCCGTTTTAAACACCTTGGGATGTTCACGATACAGTCGCTCTAGGGTCTCGGGTTGATCGAGGCGATCGCGGATTGCTTGCGTCAATTCTGTAACATTCATAACATCAAATCCGATCCATACCTAACAACAATTCTACTAACTCACAGAATCCATTCCCCTCTGTCTGGGTGGTGATGAACTTGGGTATCTGCTGCATCTGAGTCAGATATCCTTGCACATTGGCTACACCTACCGAGTAGGGCAGGGCAAACAAACTTTCATCATTGGGACTGTCCCCCAGCGCCACAATCTTATGCAATCCTATCCCCGGAAAGACCCGTTGTAGCACCTGGGCAAGACCCTGCGCTTTCTCTTGCTGGGGGAGCTTGATATGGCATTGCACCGTACTGTAGGTAAACGACCAGCCGACCGCATGACAGTCTGCCGCCATCTCCCGTAGGTGTTCCAGGGACAACCCCGCCACATCAAAGGTCCAATCCGTCAGCCGAAACTGATTATCATGAGATTCCCGCAGGTTGGGAAACTTTGCCTGCAATCCCTGAAACATGGCTGCCAGCTTCTGACGATGGGCTGCCACCTCCTCGATCGGCACTAAAAAAGTTTGCTCTGACCCTTGATAGAACACACCGCCGTTTTCTGCGATCGCCCCAGCAATGGGCAGGTAATGAGCAACACCACTCACCCAGCCCGCCGAGCGCCCTGTCACAATCAGCAGGGGGATGTTGCGCGCTGCCAGTCGCTGCATGGCTGTCAGCATCTGTGGGGTAAACTTTTCGGCGATCGTCAGGGTGCCGTCCATATCACTGGCTAGTAGAGGAACGGTGGGCAGATGCTTTGGCAGGTGGGCGAGGGGATAGGGCATGGAGGATAGAGG
>JAYKGX010000391.1:0-11431 GCA_035285565.1 Synechococcales cyanobacterium | reverse complement strand
ATTCTCTTCACGGATGTATTCGTCGGGTTTCACTCACCCCACGGCTGGGAAGTTCTCCTGGAAGGTTTAGCAGAACATTTAGGGATCCCTCCCAGTCGTCAGTTCATCTTTATCTTCATTGCAACCTTCCCTGTGATTCTAGATACCATTTTCAAGTATTGGATTTTCCGTTACCTGAACCGCATCTCACCCTCGTCAGTTGCAACCTATAAAGAAATGAATGAATAGGAAATGGAGAAGTGAGGTAAGGGAGATGAACGATCGCACCCAGACTAGAATCCCCTCACTCCGTTCTGCTCCGCGTCGGAATAGAATTCGGCGCTCTAAAGGGCGAAGTCCGTTGGAAACGGACTGAACAAAGGCTGTTTGTTTGTGAGTTCCTTGAGGAACTTCGCCCTGAGAGACTGTGGTTGAAAACTTCCCTAAGCTGTTGTCGTTTCTAACATCAGTTTCGATCGCTTCAATAATTCTGGAATATCGATTGGATAGTTACCCGTGAAGCAGGCTGAACAAAAATGAGCCACTTCTTGCTGTGTTGTTTCTAGCATTCCTTCTAGTGATAGGTAAGCTAGGGAATTTACCCCAATTTTCTCAGCAATTTGCCCAATGGTTTGGGTGGCAGCAATGAGTTGATTTTGGTTGTCGGTATCAATGCCATAGAAGCAAGGATGGGTGACGGGCGGGGAGGAAATGCGCATGTGGACTTCTGTTGCACCCGCATCTCGTAGGGCTTTGACAATTTTGCGGCTGGTGGTGCCTCGAACGATCGAATCATCCACAATGATCACCCGTTTGCCTTCCAAGACATCTTTGAGGGGATTGAGTTTCATGCGAATGCCAGATTCGCGCATGGTTTGGGTGGGTTGGATAAATGTACGCCCCACATAGCGATTTTTGATCAAGCCTTCTGCGTAGGGAATCCCTGAAGCTTGGGAAAAGCCGATCGCTGCCGGAACTCCAGAATCAGGCACTGCAATCACAATATCTGCATCCACGCAAGATTCTTGCGCTAACCGCCGTCCGATGCGCATCCGATAGCTGTATAGCGTTTCCTCATTCATCCAGCTATCGGGTCGGGCAAAGTAAATCATTTCAAAAATGCAGAGCTTGGCTTGTTGATCGGTTGCCCATTGCACAGACGTGATGCCAGATTCATCAATGCGCACTAATTCACCCGGTTGAATATCGCGGATGTAGGTGCTGCCAATGATATCCAAGGCGCAGGTTTCGGAAGCGAGGGCATATCGGACTGGGGCTGTGGGGTCTTCCTGGGGTAACGTTCCCAATACCAAGGGGCGAACTCCGTGGGGATCCCGTACTCCATACAGTGCTCCTGGGACTCCAATCACCAAACTAAAGGCTCCTGTCGATCGCTGACAGGCTTGAATAATGGCATCTTGCCAATCTTGCCCATCGCTTACTGCTTCCCCGATCGCCACCGCAATCATTTCCGAATCGGTGGTGGTTTTGAGATCATGATTCCGTTCTAGCAGTTCCTGTTGCAGGGTGGCAGTATTGACCAAGTTGCCATTGTGGGCGAGGGCCAGTTCTCCTTTTGGGGTTGGGACGAGTGCAGGTTGCGCATTCACGACTCGGCTAGACCCTGTGGTAGAGTAGCGAGTATGACCCACTGCCATATATCCCGGCAAATGTTGGAGCACCGATTCATTGAAGACTTGGGTCACCAATCCCATATCTTTATGAAGATGCACCTGATTCGTTTCAAAAGTAGCAATGCCTGCCGATTCCTGTCCTCGATGTTGGAGGGCAAACAGTCCAAAGTAGGCAAGCTTGGCGACATCTTGCCCCGGCGCGTAAACCCCAAATACCCCGCAGGCTTCCTCGGGTTTGTCCGGTCGATCGATCGAAGCAGCATCCAAGGAATCTAGGAACAAGTCATCATGCGGGATCATAGTTTGCTTACCTGGTAGGGTGTCCTGGTGGAGTATCGAAAGATCGAGTTTAACGAACACTTCAATTTTAAGGATTCCTTAATAATCTCACAAACTTCCCAGAGAAATGGATCACCTAGATCACTCTGAACATTCATTACTGAGAGTTAATTTTCAGTTTAATCCAACGTCAGTTCGACGAAACTCGATTTCCGTCAATCTCTCGATCCCCCTAAATCCCCCTTATCAAGGGGGACTTCAAACCGAAAAGCAAACGGGAAGGAGTCTACCGACGATTGCTGAACACCTGAATTTGGCTCGGTTCCCCCTTATTAAGGGGGCTAGGGGGATCGGCTCGCCAGGATTCGTCGAACTCACGTTAATCCACAGCCAATCGCCGTTCGATCGCGCCACTCCAGGTCTCAGTCATCTCATCCAAACTAGTCTGGATCAGGGTTTGGCTCCCAAGGGCAAGGGTAAAGGGGGTTTCGGGGTGCCCTACCTCCCCAATTGCCCAGGCTCCATGGGGGAGGTGTTCTGCTAAGTAAGCTTCCCAGGCAGCTTGATGGTTTGGTGCCACGCTGACGATAATTCTGGCTCCCCCTTCTCCAAAGAGCACTTGATCCAGCCGAGTGGAGGTTTCTGGTAACTGAATCGTTGCCCCCTGACCCCCGCTGATGCAGGATTCTGCAAGAGCGATCGCCAGCCCTCCTTCCGAACTGTCATGGGCAGATTGAATCCAGCCTTGTTTGATACCCGTACGACAAGCGGCTTGAACTTGACGTTCTAGGGCGAAATTCACCACGGGCGGTTGACCTGCGATCGTCTGATGTACAGTCGCTAAATATTCTGACCCGCCCAACGTCACCTGCTCGGAATCAAGATCTGCCCCGAGAAGATAGATGCGATCGCCGGCAGTTTTCCAGCCCTGTCCCGCAATCTGGCGCAGATTTTCCACTAAGCCCACCATGCCAACAACTGGAGTGGGATAGATGGGTTGCGGCTTCCCTTCAGAATCTAGGGTCTCGTTATAAAGTGAGACATTGCCCCCAGTGACAGGCGTTTCAAATTCTCGACAGGCTTCCGCCAACCCCTGACAAGCATTGGCCAATTGCCAGTAGCCGATGGGTTTTTCCGGACTGCCGAAATTGAGGTTATCCGTCACTGCCAAAGGCTCTGCTCCCACACAGGAGAGATTGCGGGCCGCCTCTGCTACTGCCATTTTGGCTCCTTCGTAGGGATTCAAATATACATAGCGAGGATTGCAATCGGTCGTAGCTGCTACGCCTTTGGTATAGGCATTGGGACTGGGGAAAATCGCATTGGATTGACTGTCTGCCTGGGGGCGCACCCGCACGATCGCTGCATCTGCCCCGCCGGGAAACAGTACGGTATTGTTCTGCACTTGATGATCGTATTGCCGATAGACCCATTGTTTCGAGGCGATCGTCGGGGTGTCCAACAATTGCAGCAATACCTGGTTCCAGCTCAGTCCAGGGAGACCGGCTGCGTCACAATTCGGCAGTTGGGTGGGTGACCATTGCCAAGCCTGTTGCGCATACTGCGGTGGTTCAGCCATCAGGTCACGATGATAGATGGGGGTATTGTCCGACAGAGCCGTTGCAGGAATTTCTGCCGCAATTTCGCCTTGAAATAGAATCCGCACGATCGGTTCCGCAATCACTTCCCCTGCCACCACTGCTTGCAATTCCCATCGATGAAAGATGTCGATTAACTCCTGTTCCCGCCCTTTTTGGGCAATGAATAACATGCGTTCCTGGGATTCAGAAAGGAGATATTCATAGGGCACCATGCCCGTTTCCCTAGCTGGAATGTGATCCAAGTCCAACAAAATCCCCACGCCGCCCTTCGCTGCCATTTCGGAAGTGGAACAGGTCAGACCGGCTGCGCCCATATCCTGGGCTGCCACCACGGCTCCGGTTTTAAAGGCTTCCAGACAGGCTTCCACCAGGGACTTTTCCAGGAAAGGATCTCCCACTTGCACCGCAGGGCGATCGTCCATCGATTCATCACTTAATTCTGCACTGGCAAAACTGGCTCCCCCCATGCCATCGCGTCCAGTGGTGGAACCAACGTAGAGGACTGGATTGCCAATTCCCTTTGCGCCCGATTTGACAATTTCTGTGGTTTCCATTAACCCCAGGGCCATGGCATTCACCAACGGATTCCCGGAATAGGCGCGATCGAAATAGACTTCGCCACCGACGGTAGGTACCCCAATACAGTTGCCATAGTGGGAAATGCCAGCCACCACTCCATGGAACAGTCGCCGAGTTTTCGCATCTTCCAAAGCGCCAAACCGTAGAGAGTTCAGAATGGCGATCGGTCTGGCTCCCATGGTGAAGATATCTCGCAGAATGCCGCCGACTCCGGTTGCTGCCCCTTGGAAGGGTTCCACAGCGGAAGGGTGATTGTGGGATTCGATCTTAAAGGCAAGTTGTAGCCCATCGCCCAAATCTACCACGCCAGCATTCTCGCCGGGACCGACTAAAATGCGTTGGCCTTCTGTGGGGAACTGTTTTAGCAGGGGGCGGGAGTTTTTATAGCAGCAATGCTCCGACCACATGACGCCAAACATGCCCAGTTCCGCCCGATTGGGATGGCGATTCAGGCGTCGGACAATCTCCTCATACTCGTCGGGTTTGATGCCTTCAGATGCAATTTCTTCAGCCGAGAAGGGTGCTGCTGGGGTCATGGTCACCTACGGGTTGGTACCCGCGATCGATGGAACAGCTAACCATTATAGTGTCTCGGATGTACTCCAACGATCGACTTCCTGCAAGGCTTCTAGATAATCGATCGCCGCTTCTAGGGGACTGTCATAACGGCAGGCAAATTCTGCAAACCACTGACCTTCTTTGGATTTAGGTTTGAGTTGGCGCAACCAGGCTTCGGCAGTTTGGGTGATCTCTGCTCGCCGTTGTTGACGAAGGGCTTCGATGCGCTGTTGCCGCTGGAGATCCTGTTGCCGTTGTTGTTCTACTTGTTGCTGGATTTCCTGTTGTCGCTGTTGTTCGGCTTGGCGATCGCGTTCTTGATATTCAGTTTTTAGGGTGGTGAAGAGACGATCGATCGGGGAATGGTCGGCAGGGGGCAAATTTGGCATATCCGGGTCGATCGAAATATCCGATGGCAATCGTTGATCGCGATCGTGCAACCGTTGACCGCGATCGTAGAGACGTTCTGCCGGAACGTCTCTACCATGGGCGGATGGCGGGGATGGGGGGGAACTTAAATTTGCTAATAATTTATCGATTTCATCCATGGGAATTTGATCCATTGTCGATCGTGTCTACACCATTACCCGGAATATCGATTTCCCGAATTGATCTGATGATCGATTGTCATAGATCCGTCGCCCTTCATTATCACCGTTAATCGTCGATCGCTGCTGCCAGAACTTCAGCAAGGCTCATGTCGCCCATGTCATCTAGGGTCAACGTATCACAAATATCAAACTTGGCCCCAACCCCTTGTAGTTGATCATCCAGTGCTTTCAGGAATTGGGTTGCCCCAGTATCATTGCCGACTTGAATTAGGGAAATAGCAAGTTCCTCATCTTTTTCCATTTTGCGCGTCGCATCCACAATTACTTCGATCACTGCACGGCGATCGTCCGGTTCTCCATCCGTGATCACGAGGATCGTTTCGCCCCGAGGTTTGGCTTTGCCGGAGGCCTTGCGCTGGAAATAGTTGTCACAGGCATCTTTCAAGACACCCGCTAGGTTGGTGGTGCCAATGGGGTCGTTTTCCAAAAAAATTTGCTCCACTTTCGCTGAGGTCACATCGTCGTAGCGTTTGAAGCGACCGGAAAAGGTATAGACTGTAATGCCATCCGGATCCATTTGCTCACATTTGCGGGCTAGGGCTAGGGTCGATTCCTGAGCAACTTGCCAACGACTTTTGCCACCGCTCACGGAAGCAGACATACTGCCACTTTTATCCAAAATTAAGGTGTAGTCACGATCGATCAACACTGTCATGCCCTCGTACCATCAATTGTTATTCACACCTCCACCCTAGCTAATTTTTCCAGAAGATGTCAGCAGTTCTCCAGTACAAGAACTGAGATGAACCAGGGGTGGTGCGATCGCTGCTCAATGAATGATAGTAATATTGATGCTAACCCTCACTACTAACGCTGGGATCATCTATGCGTGCTCGGATTGAAAATGACATTCTCTATTTGCACTCAGAGGATGTCCCTTTCTATAAAAAAGGGGGTTCTGTGGTCAGAAATTCATTGTTTTGGGCTATGCGCTCGATCGCTGGACGAGCCGATCGCGATCGGGATTGGGAGTTTGAGGTAGAAGTCTGGTTTGCCTTAGCTAGAATGCTGCAATCCTTTATGGAATCAGGATATCTGGGACTGCAAGACACTCAGCTTGAATTTGAGCCAGATGCCGAGATTCCGTCTCTGCTGCGATCGGTGTCTACCTGGCTATAACGTGAATTGCTGAAGGGGGTCTCTAGGTTTGATTCGTCAGCACCATGGGTCCTGTTGGTTGCTGCGGGTAAGGGTTCTGCTCGATCGTCACGGCTAGGACAACGTTGCGATCGGCAACCTGAACGGGCAGTTTCACTACGACTGTGCCATGTTCATCGGCATTAAACGCCCCACAGGCTTGCTTTTGCCCCGCCGCCACTGCCCAAAGGACATAAACCTGACCTTGAGGCAGTGGTTGCAAATTTTGTAGCACCACGATCGCCTGTTCAGAGGCATGAGTCATCATCACATTACCAGAAGCCGTTGCCCATAGAGCCTGTCCACGGAGGCTGACTAAATGGGTTTGAGGATTTTGTAGCATGGTCATTAACGCTTGTTGGTGAGCTAGCTGAGTTTGAGCGGCGGCGCTCTGAGTTTGGTGTTGGTGCAATTCGACCCGAGCCAATTGCAGCGTTTGCCAGAGATAATAGTTGTGGAGTCCCAAGGCAAACAGAATACTCCCAACGGCAATCCCCACCATCCAAGTGCCGATACCACCAGCAGACCCGGATCCCAAGCGCGGTTTTGGGGTGCCCGGAAGGGGGGAGGTGAAACTGTTTTGTAACACACGATCGCGAACACCCTGGGTAGGATAGATCTTTGGCAACGCATAGGGCATCGTGGATAAAACTTCCTGGAGAACTCGCACATCTTGTCGTAACTCAGGATGTTGTTTCAGAAGCTGATGTAAGTCTTGAGCTTCTTCAGAATCAAGGTTGCCAATCACATAGCCCGCCAGCAATTCTTGCAATTCATCCAGGTTGCGATCGTGGATCATAGGTCCCATCCCAGGTTCTCAACAAAACAATATCCACCCCCACCCTCTCAAACAACCCGATTCTGTAATGCCTGACGCAGCGTCAGCAGACCCTGGCGAGCCAAACGTTTCACTATCCCTAACGGAAGAGCTAAGCGACTGGCTATTTCACAGGGGTTGAGACCTTCATAGTAGGCAAGCTCCAGCACCCGCCGCTGTTGGTCAGACAGTTCCGCCAAAGCTGCCTGCACCAGCTCCGATCGCGGGTTCAGTTCCATACCTGCAAACGGTAAGCTGGCAAACGGTAAATGGGCGGGAGATTCTTGAGGCATATTTCACGGGTCTCATTTCACGGGTCTAATGGCTCCACAGCTACTGAACCATACGGGCAAATTGCCTGATTGGATGTTTCTGGGGTGTCTTTTGGGTGCGGTCTGGGAGCGATTTCCCTACCTACAACCGATGAAACTGGAAAAAAATCTGTTGTAAATTTAGCCAAATTTACAATTGCCTCCTATCCTTAAAGGGCAGCTCGTGCAAAACGGGTGAATTTTCTGGTCAAGCGCTCCTCTCAAAGTCGCATCGATCGCGTGCCGATCGATCCTTCGCTAAAACAACTCAAAAGGTTCACGATCGCAAAGGTTAACATCATGAAAAAGAGCATTTTAGGTTTGGCACTTGGCTTTTCCATGGCAGTTCTCACCGCCTGCAGTACCGAGCAACCTGCTTCTAATTCCTCACCCCAACCTGCGGATCCTGTAGGTACCATGCAACAGAAGGCTGGGGAAGCTGCAGATCAAACCAAGCAGAAAGCAGGGGAAGCTGCTAATAAGGCAGGAGAAGCCGCTAATAAAGCAGGTGAGGCTGCTAATAAAGCAGGCGAGAAAGCTAAGCAAGCTGGGGAAACCGTGAAAAATATGGGTGGTGCTGCCGGCGAGAAAGCGGGAGAAGCCATGAACAAGGCTGGGGATGCCGCCAATAAAGCAGGCGAAGCGGCGAAGCAAGCCGGAGATGCTGCCAATAAAGCAGGCGAAGCGGCGAAGTCCGGCGCTAAGGATGTATTGAACAAAGCAGGTGAAGCAGCAAACACAGCTAAAGAGAAGGCTGGTGATGCCGCGAAGCAAGCTGGAGATGCAGCTAAGGATGCAGGGGAAGCCGCGAAGGAAGCCGCAGGTCAGAAGAAGAACTAAAAGCAGAACTGACTTGGGTTATCGGTCAGAAGTAAGGGAGGCAGAGCGCAGATGGAATGGTTGTGCTCTGCCTTCCCCATGCAAAGCCGAGCGCTTATTTCTTGAGTGCGCTCGATGTAGCCTGAATCAGGGAGCAATCGCTCAACACACTGAGGTTAGGATCCGAGGTTATGATACAAGGCGATACGACCAAGAGGCGATCGGCAGTAAGCGTTCTAAGTCCAGATTAGAAGCTGCCTTGGCTAAGGTTTCTAGGTCGGTTGCGTCTGAGAAATAGGGCAGGGTGCCTAGAATAGGTATCCCCGTCAGAGTTTGCATTAAAGTTTCATTAGCCCAGCGATCGCAATCTTCCGCACTACAGGGCTGCACACAATTCAAAATAATTCCCCGCAGATGAACGCGGGAGGTGCGTGCTAACGCCACATTGGCCACTGCCTGCCCGATCGCCCCCAGCCGCACGGGCACGACCAGAACAGTCGGAATATGCCAATCCCAGGCTAAGTCAGCCACTGTGGTCTCGTGGGTCACCGGTGAACCCAACCCTCCCAAGCCTTCCACTAGGACGAAATCCCTTTGCTGACAAAGCTGCTCGTAGGCTTGCCAAGCAACCTCCAAGTCAATAGTTTTTCCCTCCAAATCTGCTGCTAAGGGGGGGGCAAGGGGGGCGGTGAACCGAATCGGATTAATTTCTTCTGAATTCAAAGAAAATAAACGACTGTACCACTCCCGATCGCCCACTCCTGTTTGCAACGGTTTTAGCAATCCTAGCGATCGATGCGGATAGTGAATCTGCCAATAGGCGGCTAAGGCACTCGTCAGAATGGTTTTGCCAGCGTCAGTATCAGTTCCCGCAATGAGCAATGAATTCACAAAAGCCTTCTCTCTTGGATGGGTCTCTGGGGATCGACCCCTTTGGGTATTGTAAAGGGGAATCAGGTGTCTGAGTCCTTCACCCGCTTAATTCGTCACCTCCACTTCTAAAACAAAATCCCCGCCCTTCGGCAGCACCACATCTACCTGATAGTCTCCTGCCTCTGGCAACTGTGCTTTCCACTCCTGGCGATCGCTGGCATCACCGATCGACTCCCCATTTTGATAGCGTACGGTGAAACTCCCTCCGCCTTTCAGCGCCAGTCGCATATTTTGATTGGCTCGCACACCCACCAAATAGCGACGAATCACTTTCCCGTCCGTACTGCCCTGCACTTGTAAGCTGGTCTGCCCCGTCGGAAACTGGACTCGCTCAGTTTTTACGGTGGAGTCGGGTTCCTCCGGAGAGGGCGTTGCCGTGGGACTGACGGTTGGAGAAGGAGAGGGCGATGGTTCAGGCGGATCCTGGAGCTGGAGGTCAAGTTTAAAATCAGCTTTTGGAAGACCTTTCACCGGACGCAACTCAATGCCATAGCTCCCCGTGAAGGGTAATTCACCTTCCCAAAAGGTGACCCGCTTGGCCTTATCTGCCACCGGTTGCCCATCGGGAGAAATCACACTCATTAGAATTCCTTCCCCCCCGAGTTTTGCAGTCAGTTTCTGTCCTTGGTTGGCATCTATGTTAAAAGTCAACACCTGATTGGCTTGTAAGCTACCACTGCGGGAAACAGGTTTAGCCGACGTGAGATCCAGTTTTTGGCTAAAGGTAATGGTGGGGCTAGGGCTGGGGCTGGGCGATGGACTAGGAGAGGGGCTGGGAGAAGGGCTGGGACTGGGAGAGACCGAAACATTCGGGGAAGGCTCGGGTTGGGGAGCCATGACCGAGCGAAACAGTGCCCAGGACCCAATCCCCGCAAGGCTCATTAAGCCCACTGCAATTAAACCCACTGCCCAAGGGTCATCCCACAGAGAACTCCGCTGTTCGGGGATGCTGGCGGACGATCGCAGGGGGCGTTCTTCTTCTGTTGCACGACTGACTGCCATCGTTGCCATGTGTGAAGGTGGTGGAGCTGCAGTGACTGGAGGTTGGGTCGGCTGGGGGGCGTTGATGGGGGCGAGGGTTGGATTGGTTCCAGGTGAAGGTGCTACAGTTCCGGGCGCTACAGTTCCAGGTGTGGCTAAAAACTGCAAAGCCTGGGTCACATCACTAGCAGACTGATACCGCTGACTGGGGGTATAGTTCAGCATCCGATTGATCATCTGGGCAAAACCGGGGCTGACAACACACCATCGCTGCCAATGCCACATCATGGAGGTATCGTCAAACAATTCCTGAGGTTCCCGTCCAGTCAGTAACACCACTGCTGTGACCGCTAATGCATAGAGATCACTGTTGGGATAGGCATTCCCCGTTTGCATCTGTTCGATCGGCGCATAGCCCATCTTGCCAACGGTGGTGGATTGCTGTTTTACTGTTTCGGGGGTTTGGATCCGAGTTGCTAATTCTTTGACAACGCCAAAGTCAATCAGCACGGGTAACTGATCGCGATCGCGCAGAATGATATTGTCTGGTGCGATATCACGATGAATAATGCCTTTGCCGTGCAGGTAGCTGAGGACGGGCAAAACCTGCTGCAAAAGTTGGATCATCTCTGCTTCCGAGAAGACAAAGCCTTGATTTTTGCGATCGTCCAGCAGACGGCGGTAGGTTTTGCCCTCTACATAGTCCTGCACCAGGAAAAATCGTTGATCCTGCTCAAATGTTGCCCGGAATTGGGGAATTTGGGGATGCTGAATCTGGTAGAGCACCTGGGCTTCCCGTTGAAACAGTTCTTTGGACTTTTGCAGGGCATAGTCCCCCGTTTGGGGTGGAATCAGTTCCTTCAGCGCGCATAGTTCATTAAAGCGGCCCTGATCTTCTGCTAAATAGGTGCGACCAAAACCACCTTGCCCCAGGATGCTGAGGAGGCGATAGCGATTTTGGAGAACTGTCCCAATGGAAATCGGTGGTTGCATAAAGTCTTGGAAGTCTGACGAAACCTAATCAAGTCTACCTCCCAAGACAGAAGATGGTGCAACGGGTCGGTCATGCATCGGTCATGCAAGGGGGCGATCGAAATCGTGGGTTACCCTAACCTGGCTTTCACCATGGCCTGAACCTTTTGTCCATCGGCTTTACCGCGCAACTGCTGCATGGCTGGTCCCATCACCTTGC
>JAYKGX010000390.1:0-26245 GCA_035285565.1 Synechococcales cyanobacterium | reverse complement strand
GATCGTTTCAGACTTCTATGCTAGATTATCTGCACCAAAGGTTCAGCCCCCGATGTGAAATCAGGTTTTACCTCAAAATCATCCGGTATATCCCGATTTCACAACCGTTCTGAATTAAACCTTTGGTCACGATGATTGGGTCGAGCACAGATTTGAACTCGGCAGCAATTGTTCCAGTGCTTCCAGGATTTGTAGTACCTAAAAACTAGAATTTTCGACTTCATTAATACATTCTAAAGAGGTTTCTGAAATTCTTATTTTTAGGGTGAAAATGCAAGCGACTTACTGAGACGAATTTCAAAGGCGAACTACAAATTTGAATCTTGTTTCAGGTGGTACTATCGCACTAAATCCCTTGCAGGATACGGATGTTACATAGTTATGTAAAGTGATTGACTTTACGTGACCGACCTGTTTAAATGATTGTCCTGTTTGGTGTCAAGCTTCTGAACTTTCGAGGTTAACCCCGCTTGTAATCAGAAGTTCGGACAAAAGAAAATTCACGTAGTGGATTGATTTAACAGGCTAAGTGGTGTATAAAATCAAGCTACATCAACTTTCAGTACGGAGAAACATTTCTGTTAATTACAACCTGTTAATTCAACAGTTGATGATTTTTGATACTGAACTTAGTTGTTGAAGTGGCTGTATACTGTTACTCCTCAATCAATGTTTGCTCAGGCGTGCATCTAACTTGCATCTAAAAAGTTTTCTGTTAGGGTTTTCTGTGTAGAAACTTTTCTGTCTGGGACGCTGGCAATTGATTCAGGAATTCATTGTGTGTTCCTTCCCTTTAGCATCAGCACTTAAATCGATCAGAAGTTAGGGTGTTCAATACATTGCTAGCTGTACCTTTAAAACGTGGTTTCCCGGTGTCTTTGGTTGTAATGGAGTGTGAATAATGGGTATCTTCAACAAATTGCGTGACTTCGTAGGCATGAACGATTCCATGGATTACGAATACGAGTACGACGAAATGGACGGGCAAGAATACCAAGACCTGTACCAAGAGGAAGAAACGATTGCTCCGGCGCAGGAGGATTCCCGCGCACGCCGTCGTCTTCGCGATCGTGCGGTTGCTAGCAACGAGTCCCCCAGCCCAACAGCTATGAACAACGTGATTGGAATGCCCGGTGCGGCGAATGGTATCTCTGAAGTGGTGGTGATTGAGCCACGTTCCTTTGAGGAAATGCCTCAGGTGATTCAGGCGCTGCGGGAGCGGAAGTCGGTGGTCTTGAATTTAACCATCATGGATCCCGATCAAGCTCAGCGGGCTGTGGACTTTGTGGCAGGTGGTACCTTTGCCATCGATGGACACCAAGAGCGGATTGGCGAAAGCATTTTCCTCTTTACGCCGAGCTGTGTCCAGGTGAGCACGCAAAGTGGTGTGGTGCATGAAGTGACGCAACCGCAATCGATGCGGACGGTTCGTCCTACCAGCAGTACTCCTTCCACTTGGGGAACTGAACCCATCCGCATGGTTCAGTAGGCATCCAAGCTCATTCGAATCCTGAATGGTTGAGGCGAGTTGTTGAGCGATCGCATGTTGACAAAATTTGTAAGGTTCAATTGCCGCTTCATTGGCGATTGAAGGACACCAGCGATCGTCTAATCCATTACTCGTCTCAAACTATCAAAAAGGGGAGAAGTCAACCATCTTTTATGACTTTGAATAAATTTGATAAAATTTCAGGACTGTTTTGTTTTTAGTTTGAGGCAAATTTCTTTTGTCTGAATCTTCTTTATCTGGATCTTCTGTGCCTGACTTGCTTCTATCTCGCAAGTTCGGCATGATTGGGGGTGGCGTGATGGGAGAAGCCATTCTGTCGCGTTTGATTGAAAAAAAGCTCTATGCGCCGAAGGAAATTGTGGTGAGTGAGCCGCAACTTCAACGGCGTTCTTTTTTGGCAGAGCAATATGGGGTGCAGGTCACCACCAGCAATGCAGAAGCTGCCCAGGTGAGTGAGTTGCTGCTGTTAGCGGTCAAACCCCAAATCTTCCCAGCGATCGCGGCTGAATTTGCGACGAGCCAACCTTCCGCTGATTGTCTCGTTTCCATCCTAGCGGGTACCTCACTGCAACAATTGGAAGCAGCTTTTCCCAATCAGGCAATCATTCGTTCCATGCCCAACACACCGGCCCAAGTGGGTACTGGCATTACGGCGATCGCAGCAGGGCAACAGGTGCAACCCCACCATCTCGATCGGGCGAAGCGACTGTTGGAAACCGTAGGCAGCGTCGTGGAAGTTCCAGAATCTTTACTAGATGCCGTCACAGGATTATCCGGTTCAGGACCTGGCTACATTGCCCTCGTAGTAGAAGCCTTAGCCGACGGAGGCGTTGCTGCTGGTTTACCCCGAGCGATCGCTCTCCAGCTTGCCATTCAAACGGTTTTAGGCACCGCCCAGCTCTTACAGGAAACCGGCTTACATCCCGGCGAACTCAAAGATCGGGTTACCAGTCCAGGCGGGACCACCATTGCAGGCATCGCCCAACTCGAAAAACAGGGCATCCGATCTGCCTTCATCGAAGCCGTCAAAGCCGCCACCAACCGTTCCAAGGAATTAGGCAACCCCCCGTAGGGGTGCGCATCCCGCACCCACCCCCCAGCCAACAACCGATCGCCCCACCCACGCCATATTCCCCCATCAATCCAACCGTTCCAACATCCAAAGCGTCTGATTTCCCTCGCGCCGCACCCGCGACACCTGCCAATTACGCCAAGTCCAATCCTCCCCCCGATCGCCGATCGTCCCCAGGGTGAGATTCGTCAGCATTGCCAGTTCTGCCGTGGTAATGAGGTAGCGTTGTTGGGCAATTTCATCGGCAATCCGCAAGGTTTCAATCAAACTCTGAAGCGTCATACCTCCTGAATGATGGGAGGTTCCATGATGGGGCGTGTTGTTAGAGTCCATAGCACTGAGTAGAGGCATAGCATCAGAAGGATTGACGGAATCTGGCGGCGCAACGGAATCTGACAGCGCGACGGAATGAGCCTGAGCCTGTGAACCCAACGATCGCTGCTGGAGTGCAGGAACCTGACCCTTGGAAAAACTGCGGGCGATCGTATCACAGCGTTCATTGCCGACATCGCCAGAATGACCTTTCACATAGCACCATTCGATCGCCTCGGTATTGAGTGAATCTAACTGCTGCCAGAGATCTTGGTTGAGCACTGCCTTGCCCGTTGCCGTTTTCCAGCCTTTCTTTTTCCAGCCTTTAATCCATTGGGTAATGCCGTTCTTCAAATATTCACTATCGGTATAGAGAATGATTGGCTGATCCTGCCCAGATTGCTCAATAAATTCTAGGGCGGCGATCGCCGCTTGCATTTCCATGCGATTATTCGTCGTATCTGGATCTGATCCGCCCAATTCTTGGATAGAACCATCATTAAAATAGATTACCGTACCCCATCCTCCGGGACCCGGATTGCCTGCACAGGCTCCATCGGTATAAATGCGATCGATCGGTGCCATAGTTGGTATCCCAGTCAAGGTCTCAGTCAAGGTCTCAGTCAAGGTCTCAGTCAATCTGCCATGCCTCCTGCCAAATTTTAGAATGGATCCTGATAAATTTCTCGAATGCAGAACCCTTGCATTTACGAAATGACTTCAAGCAGCTTTTCCATTCTGCGCTAGGTTTCTCCAACCCATTCATCCAATTCTATGTTAACTAAGCAACGTGCTCTATTTTTGGTGAACCGCTATGCTCGTCGGGGACAACAGAACCTCAAGCTGGCCGTCCGCCTGCTCAAGGACATGGGATTTATTTTGATTGAGCCGGAAATTGAACTGGGGACTGCTCTTTCAGATGTGATTCGTCAATATAAGGGACAGGTGGAATTGGTGATCATTGGGGGTGGGGATGGAACCCTGAATGCCTGTGTGGAAGGGTTGGTGGAAACCGACTTGCCCTTGGGAATTTTGCCCTTGGGGACGGCGAATGATTTGGCACGCACTTTGGGGATCCCAGCAACGATCGCGGATGCCTGCCGGGTGATTGGGGCAAGGCATGTGACGGCAATTGATTTAGGCTGGGTGAATGGCAAGTATTTCTTCAACGTAGCCAGTTTGGGGCTGAGTGTGGATATTACCGAGCATCTGACCAAGGAGGCCAAACGACGGTGGGGGGTGCTGGCCTACGGGGTAGCGGCCCTGAAGGCGCTCTGGAAAACCCGTTTATTTAATGCGGAAATTCGCTGTGGCGATCGGCTGGAACTGGTCAAAACGATTCAAATTGCGGTGGGGAATGGACGCTATTATGGCGGGGGCTTGGCGGTGGCGGATGATGCAGCCATTACGGATGAACGGTTGGATTTATACAGTTTAGAAATTAACCGTTGGTGGCAACTGCTCAAACTCTTGCCAGCGCTCTATCGCGGGAATCATCACATGCTGCCATTCGTTCATTCCCAACAGGGCAGCGAATTT
Source organism: Synechococcales cyanobacterium (assembly GCA_035285565.1). Lineage (GTDB taxonomy): Bacteria > Cyanobacteriota > Cyanobacteriia > Leptolyngbyales > Leptolyngbyaceae > JAYKGX01. Next base: position 21,812 of record JAYKGX010000390.1, on the reverse strand, counting down.
TTTGTGCATACCCGCAAGCCTTTGCCGATTAACACCGATGGCGAGATCACCAGTGAAACCCCTGCCCACTTTAAAGTGGTGCCCAAAGCGCTCTTGGTGTTGATGCCAGAGGATCTATAGCAGGGGTGATGAGTACGGGTGTTACGCTAATGGGAATTTCGGTAAACCGTCTAGGTCATGAACCTGGGCGGTTTTTTCATCTATTTTGGCTCGGTTAATGCGATCGCCACTCCCTCGAAAAATCTAAGTTCTTTTGCGAAGATATGAATGTGAACAAATTCAAGGCGAACGAACTGAAAGTAAATAGCTGCAAGCAACCACGCTGAAAGCCCACCAGTCTAGCCCAACGGAAGTTCACATCCTTTCATCTTCAATCATCATTCAATTCCAAGGAAACGTAAGTCATGTCTAACTTCTCCCTCGAAGCTGTTTACAACTGGTACCGTAGTTTGGTTGCTAATCCCAAATACCGCTGGTGGGTTATTGCGGGAACGTTAGTGTATCTCTTGTCTCCGTTTGATATTTCCCCTGACTTTATTCCATTCATTGGTCAGGTTGATGATGCGATTGTCGTAACATTGTTAGCAACTGAATTGGCGCAAGTGTTGCGCGATCGGAGTCGTAATATTAAGCAAAAGCAAGAAGCTCAGCCTGATCAACCTGTAACCGTTGCTGCAGTTGAAGTGAAGTAGTTTGTGTCATTTTCGTTGCTGCAGTTTACTGATACGGTTCGTTCATATGACTCGTTAAGTGTTCAGTGGATGTAATTTCCTTAGGTTCAGAAGTATCTTGCTCAGACTGGTAGCAGATAGGGGCAATTAGTGTTCAAGATTCAGACTCTCCAGGGGGGCGATCGCCCCCTTTTTTCATTGCAACTTCGTGATCAACCCCCTGCATTCAGGCCGGAGAGGGTAAGCAACAGTGAGAATGTCAACAAACCCGATAAGCTGCAACCGCTCATGGATTCAGCGCTGCGACAAGAGTTGCAAGTTGCACAGCGATCGCAATACAAAAAAAATTGTGGATATCACGAAGACACCCACAAAGAGAAAACCTGGAATGATATAGCCTGGAATGATATCCCCCCGAAGGGTGTAGCTCTAGTTGAGCCTAAGGTGTCAGCCTAAAGCTCAGTAATGCGGGCAATCTTACCTCCTTGTCGTAGGACACGCTGCATGTGAGGTGTCAACTCCTCATAGGGAATCACCACCGCTTTATTAACTCGACGCACCTTGGGATAGCCTGGACCGCTAATCGCTGCCACCTCCACCCGGAAGAGCCGACCCGAGCCATAGGCCTTGGAACCTCCAAAGGCGCTGGAAATCGGATCTCCCTTCAGGGAGGGTTGATAGGCAAATCCAGCCGATCCTGGCGAAATCACCCCTGAAGCGGTGTTACGAGCTAAGTCTTTGACCAAACGGGGTGCATTGCCGATCAATTGAGCGCGATCGCTGTTGGCATAGCCCCGATACAACTGCAACAACCGAGGGAAACCCACCGATCGCTGACCCACTCCGGTGGTGACAAAATCGCGATAGTAGGGCACAATATTTTCGCCAAACGAGGTCTGATATTCCGCAGAATCAATGTAGGAATCAATGTCAGCGGCAAACCCTTGGGATTGGTAGCAATTCAGATGTTCGGTAATTTCCGACTGATCGTAAGGCGCACGACCTAGCAAATGTTTAAAATTCAGCTCGATCGTCCGACTTTGAAAACTGCTGTGAAAAAACTTCTCTTTGTATAACTCTGACTTTGCCACTTGGCGCACAAATTCTTGCACTGTGATCTTGCGATCGCGTAGCAAAGATTCAGGAATCACCAACCGTTCTGAGGGTAACAGGTGGGGGTTGCCCAGGACTTGTTGATAAACGGCTAAAATCACCGCTTCTGTTTCTTCTGGCGTTGCCTTGGGGCGCAACTCGATCGGGGCTGCATCGCTAAAGGCCGAAGTGCCCAAACGAGCGGCTGCTACTGTAATTGCCATCTAGGTTCTCCTTCCGTCATACCTAATGAAATGGGAATCAACTCCCTGCCAAATTGCTACAGAGGGCGGATTCCACAAACTGATTGATACGCAATCCATGAATCCTTGCAAGGACTAGACCGCTGTAACGCTGATGACTCGGTTTCCCGATCGACTGAGCTGTTGCAGCTTGGGGGTCAATTGATCGTAGGCTACCAAGAATTCTGTGGTCGATTGCCGCACCACGGGCGCATTAGCAGAAGCTCCCCGTACCACCCGCACGCGATACACATCTCCCCTGGCCCCACCCAGACCGCCCGAGAGCAAACTGGGGCTGGAGGCATTAATTGAGGTGGCTAAATTTCTGGCAACTTCCCAGGTCAGACGGGGTTGTTTTTGCCCCTGAGCGCGATCGCTATTGGCATAGCCGCCATAGAGATTCACTAACCGACTGAAGCCGATCGCCCGTTGCCCCGGATGGGTCAATTGAAAATCGCAGTGGTAGGGCACAACGTTGTCGCCGAAGTTGTTGAGATATTCTTCGGAACTCAGGTAGGAATTAATCTCCGCTTCATACCCTTGATTGATAAACAAATCCAGGTGATAGGAAATCTCAGCCTGATCGTAGGGAGCACGCCCCAGTAGGTGTTTGTAATTCAGCTCAATAAACCGAACATGAAAATTGGGATATAGAAACTTCTTGCGATACAGTTCTGATAAGGCAATCGCGCGGACAAACTCCCGTACCGTGATGGTTCCTTTCATCAATAGCGACTCAGATCCCACCAATCGCTCAGACTGCATGAGATATTCATTTCCCAGCACTTGACGATAGGCTGCGATGATCACGGTTTGCAAGTCATTGGCAGTCCAATTTGACCGCAACTCCACAGGCTGCGTTTCTTCAAACGGACGAATTCCCAACCGCCCTGCCTCTTGTAGACCAGCCATGTTTTTCCCTCCAGTTGTGGCGAACCAGTCTTGTGATTAAAGTTGCCCGAAAGAACTCTCACAACGATGCCGGAGCGATCGCCTTAGGAATCCTTGCGGGCAACATGGAGTCTTAACTCAGACCACTGATGATGTAGTCGATGTAGGAATTAATTTCCAAACCAGGGTCGCCAGTCAAACCATGATTGGCTTTGATGTACTTGAGGGCTTCGGCATACCAGCTTGGAACCAGTTCAAAACGGCTGTGCATTTCTGCCAAACCTGCCAAGAGATAATCATCTGCAGGTCCGGTGCCCCCAGCAATCAGGCAGTACTGGATGATCCGGACGTAGTAGCCAATATCGCGCAGGCACTTAGCTTTCCCACGGGCATCAGAGGCATAGTTGTTGCCCTGCATTTGGGTGGTGTAGGGGAACTTCTGGTAGACCGCATTGGCAGCCCCTTCTGCAAGCTGATCTGCTTTGTTAGCCAGGGCTTTGGCAGCTTCCAAATCAGCGGCAGCCAACCGTAGGCGACCAAACGCGACTTGCAGTTCCGTGTTGCCGAGGAAACGACCTTGAGAGTCAGCACCCACGACTGCTTCAGTTAATTGCGTCTTCATTGCAATAATATCTCCTGTTCCTTAAGGTGTTTGAGCTTGCGCTATTACAGAATGGTTGTCATTGTTGAAAAATGGCATGGGAAAAGATCCCTGAGCCAAGGCATTGAACCAAGGCATTGAACCAAGGTATTGAATCAAGGCATTGAACCAAGGGCGATCGCGCCTTGCGCCTTATACCACCGCAGCCGCAGCCCGATCAAAATAGCCTGCCAATTCTGCCATCAACGCACTACAGTCACCCGGCTGAATATTGTTACGATCGTTCGCAATGGCGATCGCCGCATCTTTCATCTTGAGGATGCTAGTTGCCATGGAAGAACTTGGAACGCCCAATGCCAAATAGGTTTCCCGCAGACCATTCAGGCAGCGATCGTCTAACACGCTGGCATCGCCTAGATAAACCGCATAGGTGATGTAGCGCAGCACAATTTCCATGTCCCGCATACAAGCGGAAACCCGACGATTGGTGTAGGCATTGCCGCCCGGTGCAATCAGTTGGGGCTGCTCATCAAATAATGCACGCGCCGCATTGGTGACGATCGTGGAAGCAGAACCCGTAATCCGATTGACTACATCAGTCCGCTTTGCCCCATCTTTGACCATGGCCATCAGGGCATCGATCTGCGCACTGCTGACCAACTGACCCCGGCTGTCGGCTTGGGAAATGACCTTGGTATAGGCATCTAACATTAGTTCTAATCTCCTAAATCAATTTTCATCGAGTGAATCTTTGTTGCGAAACTGAGAGATTCATTCCTTGAATTTGTTTATACAACGTGGCGACAGGCATTTTTATTACAAATTATTGTTCTGTTTTCGATAAATTCGTTATTTTGTGCAAAATCTGTTGCAAGCACCATAATGCGGCTGGTGAATGGTGAGATGCCAACCCTGATAGCTTGAAGACCTCAGGGCGATCGTCTGACTGCCGTTCCAGTCAATGAAAATTTGTGCAAAATTTGTGCAAAAACCAGGAATTTCAAGCGGCAATTCGTTACAAGGATTAACTGAGTTATGTTTCCTCACACTTATATAATCGAACTGTATGATGCCAATTCCTCATAAAAGACGCATATAAATCCTCGATCGCCTTGAATGCTATCCCTCTCCTGGGTCAGGAGAGGGATAGGAAAAGGTAACTTCCGATGCAACTTTTATCAGAATTGGTATGAATCACTAATAATTTTTCAAAATGGGGGTTTGATTAAGCGTGGCTATTCCTTTATTGGCTTATACGCCCACTTGTCCAAATCATCGAGTTGCACCCTTGGGTGCGCGGGACGACGAAGCGATCGTTTATTCAACCGATGATCAATTCTCACCAACGGAAATGGGCGATCTGATTAACGCCGCCTATCGTCAAATTTTCTTCCATGCCTTTAAGTGGGATCGGGAAGTGGCGCTGGAATCCCAACTGCGCAATCGCCAGATTACCGTGCGGGATTTTGTGCGTGGGTTGCTTCTGTCCAATACCTTCATTGACAGCTTTTATAACAAAAATAGCAACTATCGCTTTGTGGAACACTGTGTGCAAAAGGTGTTAGGTCGCCGGGTATACAGTGAGGCTGAAAAAATTGCCTGGTCTGCCATTGTGATGACGAAGGGCGTGAAGGGATTCATCGACGAACTGCTCAATAGCAACGAATACATTGAGAATTTTGGCGAAAATACCGTTCCCTACCAACGTCGTCGCATGTTACCAAGCCGGACGGTGGGCGAAATTCCCTTCAACATTACCACACCTCGGTATGATGCTTACTATCGTGCGCAGTTGGGTTTCCCACAAACGATTTGGCAGGAGTCGGTGCGCAATTTCCGCTCTTACCAAGATCAACCCAAGGTGGGAGATCCCAGCGCCTTCCTCACCATGGCGAGAAGCATGACTCCCCGAGGTGGCAATCCTACACCGGTTTCTGTGGCAAATCTAGATATTGCAAGCAAGGTGCCTCGACGTTAGAAATGACACATCCTTAGAGATTACCAATCCTTCTGGAAGGCGATCGGTGTGGCACAAAGCCCGATCGCTCTTTTATTGTGGGATTAAACTGGTAAATGATTGATCGCTTCCAACACTGCCGACCAGTCACCCGGTTGGGATTGACGTAAGCAATATACCTGGGGATACCAATTTTTCTCAGCTTCATTTTGATAGCTGTCATTATTTATAGATTCACCATGATAGCTAACATGATCCTGAGTATTCTCTAACAGGTCACTCCCCCAAGCCCAATGGCAAGAAAATGGCAACAGGAGCCAAACGGATTTGCCCAGATTTGCCGCCAGATGCGCCAACTCACAATCCACGGTCAGAAGTCCTCGTAATGGGGCGATCGCCTTTGCCCACTCTAGTGCCCACGCTAGCCCATCGGCAGGTTCTGGCAGAATTTCCATCTGGTGTTGGTTGAGCAATTCTCGTTCGGTGTCCATCAGGTTTGGTTGCAAGCTAATCCAATTACCTAATGGAAGTGCAGCTAAGAGTTGGGTAAGGGGAATCGAATTTTTAGCAGTATCATTTGCATTAGAATGGCAACTCAGATCTAATTTATGATTACTAAAACGATTTGACCAGATAATTCCAATACGATTGCTATTTACAACATTTGAAGTGTCATTAATACGATTTTTGATAGAGCTATCTGGTAACGCGATCGGCATGAAAGGGGGCAGCACTGAACAGTACAACAGGTGGGGCAAACTGGCGATCGGTGCTTGCAGATCACAGGTAGGGAGTTTATTGCCTTTCGGAATAATTTGGGTCACATAAGGTGCAATCGTGAGACTGGCTGCTAGGAACTCAAACCAGGCGCGATCGCATTCCAACACAATTTTGATATCTTGCTTTGCAGAACTCGACTTCGATCGTGCCATCTTTGTGTTACTGCCTGCAGGAAATAGCTCCGGTTTGATGAGATGTTTTTCCAGACCTTGCAGTAATAGGGGTAAAAATCGTAAAAACAACAGGGGTTGAAGTTGCTCTGTCCACAGCAGTAAGGTCTTGCCTCGTAACGATTGCTTGCCATCCCAGCGGGGAATTTTACGGTGTTGGGGGATTTGGCGGACCAGATAACTGGGCGCTTGCCAGCGGGATTCCATGGCGGCAAATCCAGCCTGCCACTGCCCAATCGCCAAATAGGTTTGGGCGAGATCCCAGGAAACTTCAGCTAAATCTGGATCCAATCTAAGACTCTGCTGAAAACAGGCGATCGCGCCTTCAGGGGCATTGGTTTCGCGCCAGAGCAGACCGAGGTGGTGGTAAGCCTTGGCAGAGTTGGGTTGAAAGGCAATGGCTTGTTGCAAATGGGCGATCGCGAGCTGAAATTGCCCCTGGCTGGCTAGCAACATCCCCAAGGCATCATGGGCAGCCCCATGGCGGGAATCGAGTTGCAGGGTGAGGTGATAATAGGTTTGGGCAAGGGCGGGATCCCCGAGCGCTTGATACAATTGCCCCAAATTAAACAGGATGAGTGGATTTTGGGGTTGGAGTTGGGCCGCTTGTTCATATTGCAAGAGCGCTGCTTCCAGATTCCCTTTTTCCTGCAATACATTCGCCAGATTGAGGTGAGCGGTAGCACTGTGCGGATCGCATTGTACCGCCTGCCGGAAGTAGCGCAGAGCCGCTTCGGAATTCCCCAAGGTGTGATGGAGATGCCCCAGATTACTGTAAATGGGAGCGTGCTGGGGGTTGAGTTGGAGCGCATCTTCGTAGGCAGCTTGGGCCGCAGCTAGTCGATCGCACCTTTGCAGCGCATTGCCCAGATTAAAATAAGCCATGGCATAGGCTGGATCCAGTTTAATTGCTGTTTGCAGGACCGCGATCGCCTCTGGCCAACGGGCAATCGCAATCAAGGTCACTCCGAGATTGTTAAACGCCTCTGCATCGTTGGGATTCACCTCCGTCGCCGCCAGATAATGCACCAAAGCTTCCTGCCAGTTCCCCCGTTGATAATGCACACTCCCCAGCAAATTCAGCAACACCGGGTCGTTCGGCGTTTGCTGGAGCGCTTGGTTCGCCATCCATTCAGCCCGATCATACTGACCTTGGGCAAAGGCTTGGAAAGCAGATTCGATCGCTTGGGACAGGGTGATCATGGGTCAAAAATCCTATAAAGCGCCTAGAATTGATAGTTGCTACCGTACTTGTTCTTGTAACAGATGTTCTTGTAACAGGTGCTACTGTGACCGTGCTGCTCTCTTTATACTGCCCATGCTGCTGTCCTTGAGAATCGAAAATTTTGCTCTGATTGATTCCCTACACCTGCAATTTGGCGCTGGGCTGAATGTGTTGACCGGGGAAACAGGAGCGGGCAAGTCTATCATTCTAGATGCGATCGATGCGGTTTTGGGCGGCAAGGTCTCTGGGCGAGCCGTACGAACAGGGGAAGACCGGGCTGTGATCGAAGGAACCTTTCCACTCACTCCGGCACTGCAAGCATGGGCTAATCGCGAACAGGTGGATTTAGGCACGGCTGCAACCCTAACCTGCACTCGGGAAATTTTCACCACAGGGGGTGCTCGCAATCGATCGCGGGTGAATGGGGTCGTTGTGACCAAACCTCAGATGGAAGGACTGCGGGAACTCCTCGTGGAAATCACCGCCCAGGGGCAGACCGTTCAACTGGGGCAACCTGGATTGCAGCGAGATTGGCTCGATAGTTTTGGTGGGGAAAAACTTCTGAGACAACGGGAAGAAGTATCACACCGATTTCATCACTATCAGCAGGCAGCTAAAATCTTAGACCAACGGCAACAGTCGGAAGCACAACGGCTACAACAGCTTGATCTCTTTGAGTTTCAATTACAAGAATTAAACATCGCAAATCTCACAGAAGCTACAGAATTAGAAGAACTGGAAATCGAACGAAACCGCCTCAGTCACAGTGTGGAACTGCAAAAACAAAGCTATCAGCTTTACCAAATGCTCTACCAAAATGAAATAGGCGAAACGTTGGCTTGTTCAGATTTACTAGGGCAGGCAGAAGGAATTTTAATGGATATGGTGGAAGTAGATCCTCAGGTGCAACCCATTTTAGAGTTGGTTGCCACTGCGTTGGCTCAGGTGGAACAAGCCGGACGGGAAATCAACTTCTATGGGGCGAATATGGAAGCCGATCCACAACGACTCCAAGAAGTGCAAGAACGGATTACGGACTTAAAAGCCATCTGCCGCAAATACGGTCCTACGGTGGCAGATGCGATCGCCCTACGAGATAACCTGTCGGCGGAGGTGGATACCTTGACTGGGGGAGGACAGTCCCTAGAAGAATTAGAAGCGATCGCCCAGACCCGAAAAGCAGCGTTATTAGAGAGTTGTGGCACCTTGACAAAATTACGCCAGAAAGCGGCTGAAAAGTTAGAACATCAGTTAGTTGAAGCTTTGAAACCGCTGGCGATGGAAAAAGTGCAATTCAAAGTGGGACTGACCCCCATTGCAGCCACCCCAGCCGGAAGCGATCGAGTCAGTTATCTCTTTAGTCCCAATCCGGGAGAACCCTTACAGCCCTTGGTGGAAATTGCCTCGGGCGGGGAAATGAGTCGATTTCTGCTAGCGCTCCAGTCCTGTTTTTCTCAAGTGGATGATGTGGGCACCTTGGTGTTTGATGAAATTGATACCGGAGTGTCTGGACGGGTCGCCGGGGCGATCGCTCAATCCCTACATCACCTGAGTCAGCACCACCAAGTTCTCTGTGTGACCCATCAACCCATCGTGGCAGCAATGGCAGACCGTCATTATCGCGTCAGCAAGGAAGTGATAGATGTCGCCAATGAGAAAAATAGTAAAGGAAAACGCAAAGCGGAAAATTTAAGGACGGTTGTGCGAATTCAATCATTAACTGATCAGCAGCGTCGGGTAGAGTTAGCGCAAATAGCCGGAGGGGATGTCGCCGTGAGTGATCACGGGTCGGCTAAGGCGGCGATCGAATTTGCAGAATCACTTTTGGCTCAAGCCTCTAGCATTCGAGCGGGGCAGCAGATTGTCGATCCGGTAGAGGGCACGGAGGAATCTTCAATCGTCATTCCCAGTAATTCACAATCTCGTCGTAAAAAGAAATAAGCACACCATAATACATAGGGTGAATTGGCAAATGCAGAAGTTTCAGAGTAAGCCAGAAAATCATCTGCAACGATGGCTAAAAGCAGGGTTCTTGACGGCACTCCTCTTGTTATTCGGCACTGGTTTAGCGGCTTATAAGGGATTTCAGCAACTTTTGGAAGATAAACAGCGGATTTATACGACCTATAAATTACTCGCTAAATTTGAACGGGTTCTGAGCCAGTTGCGATCGGCGGATCAAGCATGGCAGGGTTATCTGATGACGGAGGATCCTGCGCAACGCTCCCACTATCAGCAGCATCGTCAGAATGCCTACCATGCCTTAGTTCAACTGGAACAAACGGCTTCTTCATCGCTTCAACCTGTTATTGCAGACATTGAGCAGGAAATTGATGAGTATTTTCAATGGAGCGATCGCACACTTATCAGCTCACAGGAACCGGTTACTTCACCACTGGCTAAAGGGCAATCAAGCTGGCAAAATCCACAACGCATAGTTCAACTCACCCAACAGAACGATCAATTCCAACACCAAATCCAAGCCAAAATTCATGAGCTGAGTCAGTCGGAATTTGAGCAATTGCAACGCTACTTGCCTGTGACCGATCAAAAAGTGAAGAAGCTTTTAATCATCATGGGACTCTTGTTATTACTGAGTCTGGCACTGTTGATTGGTAGCTATTACTTATTACATCGGCAGTTTACTTTGCTGCAATCCTTTGCTCAACAGCAAGAACAGAATGCTCAACGCCAGTTTAATCATATTCTCGATCGCGTGAGTGATGCGTTTGTGTCCATCGATCGCAATTGGAACTATACCTATCTCAATCCGCAAGCGGGTTTATTGCTGCTGCGAGATCCACAATCTCTGGTGGGCAAAAATCTTTGGGATGATTTTCCAGAAAAATTGGGACAGCCTTTCTATCAAGTGTGCCATGAAGCCATGGAAACCCGGCAGTTTCGGCAGTTAGAAGAATATGAGGCGGATATCGATCGCTGGTTTGACAATCGTATCTATCCCACTCCAGATGGGTTGTCGATCTTCTTTCAGGATGTGACCGATCGCAAACTGATGGAATTGGCACTGCGCGAAAATGAGCAATCTCTGGAACAACAAGTCGCACAACGAACCGCCGAATGGCAGCAGCTTAACCAGCAATTACTGCGCTCTAACCAAGAGCTGGAAACCTATGCCTACGTCACTTCCCATGATTTACGGGAACCTCTACGGGCAATCATCGTCTATACACAACTCTTACAGGAAGAAGCAGAGATCTATCAATTTAATGAAGATGCTTTGGAATGTATGCACTACATTATTGATGGTGCCAGCCGAATGCAACAATTAATCCAAGACTTACTCTGCTATTCTCGGGTGGGGACTCAAGACCTGGTGCGATCGCAAGTTGATGTACAGGCACTCTTGGATGAAGTTTTACATAGCTTGCAAGTTGTAATCAGAGAAAATAATGCCATAATTCAATCCAATCCACTACCTAAGCTCTATGTTGACGAATTACAACTAAAACAGATTTTGCAAAATCTGATTGACAATGCGGTGAAATTTCGCGGTAAATCACCTCCAGTCATTACTATTCAAGTAAAATTAGTTTTACAGAACCATAATTCTAATACTTGGCAGTTTTCTGTCAGGGATAATGGAATTGGGATTAAAGAACCCTTTTTAAGCCGAATCTTCGATATTTTTCGTCGCCTAAATAGTCGTGAAAAATTTCCTGGAACGGGGATGGGGTTGGCCATTTGCAAAAAAATTGTGGAACGGCATCAAGGTGAAATTTGGGCAGAGTCCCAGTTTGGCGTGGGTACAACATTCCATTTCACCCTAGTTGAACCGATTGCCCCTCCTCTGGTGAGCGAGCAAGAATGACTTTTTATCCCCCATATGTGTGTGTCTCCTTCTCTGTTTGAGTTATCTATTTTATTAGTTGAAGATTCTAGTGCGGATGCTGCCTTACTCACTCGCTATCTGCAACAGGTTCTGGGCAAGATCAACCTCCAATGGGTCACTGAGGGAGAAACTGCCTTGGAAATTCTGCAAGCTCAATGGGAGGATCAGGACAGCAAATCTCAGGACAGTCCATCTCAGGACAGCCGATCAATTGATTTGCTGATTTTAGACCTGAACTTGCCAGGATTGAGCGGTCGAGAAGTCTTTGCCTTACTAACGGCTGATCCAACTCTCTGCCATTTACCGGTCGTCATTTTAACCACGGCACTGTATGACCAAGATATTTTGCCCATTCCCTCCCAACCTCATTACTGCTATTACTTAAAGCCAACTCAACTGAGTGAATATGCGACTGTCTGTCAAAAAATTGCTGATTTCTGGGCAACCTTGTCTTCCTTGTCTTTCTAGCGGGCTGGGCTGGGAAAGGGTTGGGGGAATCTCTGTAATCTTTTAAGCTTTCTGCAGGAGCCAAACCTTTTAGAATCAAGCAGGAGATGCGATCGCAGGAGAGAAATCATGAGCACCGCTGCCATGCCCACCATGACCTCAGACCAGACCCTAGAACAATATGGGGGAGGTTTACGCCATGGATTGCCCAACTTCTGTGGCTGGGAAGAGGAGATTCAAGCCGTCACCCGCCAGTCTGATCCAGTGTTTTTACCAGTCACCTCACTGCGGCTAGACCAGATTCAGGCAGGGTTTGCCTGTGCCCTCCATATGCACCAACCTACGATCCCAGCAGGACGCAATGGGGAACTGATCTGTAATCTACAACACATGTTTGAAAATCCTCACGATGGCGATAATCACAATGCCAGCGTCTTTGCTTGGTGCTATGGGCGGATGGGCGAGTTCATTCCCGACCTAGTGGCTCAAGGCTGTCAACCCCGGATCATGTTGGATTATTCCGGTAACCTGCTGTGGGGCTTGCAGCAAATGGGGCGTGAGGATGTCCTCAATCACCTCAAAACCATCACTTTGGATCCTCGCTACTATCCCTGTGTGGAATGGCTGGGAACCATGTGGAGTCATGCCGTTGCCCCTTCCACGCCGATTCCCGATCTGAAGCTTCAAATTCAAGCTTGGCAACATCACTTTGCTGCCATCTTTGGGTTGGATGCCCTGAAGCGGGTTAAGGGATTCTCGCCCCCCGAGATGCATTTGCCCAACCATCCGGATACGCTCTATGAATACATCAAAGCCCTGAAGGACTGCGGCTATCGCTGGTTGCTGGTACAGGAACATTCGATCGAAACGCTAGAAGGGGGTTGGATTCCCCAGGATCAAAAGTATATTCCCAATCAACTGGTGGCACGCAATTCCCACGGTAAAACCATTAGCATCACGGCTCTGATTAAAACCCAGGGATCGGATACCAAGCTGGTGGCGCAGATGCAGCCTTACCATGAAGCCAAAACGCGCGGGCGGCAGCGGATCGGAGCTGTAGAAGTGCCTTCCCTGGTGTCCCAAATTGCCGATGGTGAAAATGGTGGCGTGATGATGAATGAGTTTCCGGGGGGCTATTTACCCACTTGGCAGGAGATTCGGGATAACGGTGGTGCGATCGCCGGCTTCAATGGCCTGGAATATCTAGAACTGATCGAAGCGGCTGGAGTCAACCCCGAAGACTATCCCAAAGTTCAGGCGGTTCATCAACATAAGATTTGGCAACGGGTTGAACCCCAACAGGCGACTCCAGAAAAAGTAGAACAGGCGATCGCGGAACTGAAGCAATCGGATCATCAATTCAGCATGGATGGGGCTTCCTGGACTAATAACCTTAGCTGGGTACAGGGCTATGAAAACGTCTTGGAACCCATGAATCAACTGAGTGCTAAATTCCACGCGAAGTATGATCCTCTAGTGCAACAAGATCCCAGCCTTCGTCGCAGTGCTGACTATCAAGCAGCTTTGCTGTATACCCTGTTGGTGGAAACCAGTTGTTTTCGCTATTGGGGGCAAGGATCCTGGACAGACTACGCCCGATCGCTGTTCGATCAGGGAGTTGCGTGCATGTAGCCACCTCATCAACTCAGAACTGTATCTGTTCCGATCGCCAAAGTCCCCCAGAATGGGGGACTTTGCTTTGCACAGGCTACGCTAACGGCAAGCCAGAATAGCGGTTGGGGGGCGATCGCCAGAATTCAGCCGACTCACGTTTAATCAAGTGAACAGATCGGGTCACTGTAACCCTAACGTTAGCCCTCACTACTGCGGTTTTTGCTGAGAACGGCGAGACTTCATTTGTTCCCGCTTTTGTTGGAGGATCTGCTTCTGTTCTGGGGTGAGAATGCCGTCCAGTTCCTGCTTGGCGGCCTGCATCACTTTCTTCATCTCGGCTTTCTGGGCTTCTGTCACATTGAGTTGCCCCTTCAGCGATCGCAGCTTCCGTTCCGATCGCGCCTTTTCAATCATGGCTTTTTGGTCTGCGGTCAAAATTTGATCCATTTGCGTTTTGGTCTTTTCCCGCAGTCGTTGCAATTGGGCTTTTTGGGCTTCCGTCAACTTCAGTTCTGCTTCCAGCTTAGGGGGAATCAAGCCTGCTTTGGGCAGTCCCTCCATCGGTTGGGCAGAGACCATAGAAGTTGCGATCGGGCTAACGAGAAGTGCCAATCCGGCTGCAAGGGCAATCATTTGACGTTTCATGTTTCACCTCTGATTTTGCTAGATAGCCAAGTTCAGTCCTGCAATTCAGTCCTGTTATCAGGTTTAGGTGCAATTCCTTGGCTTGGAATAGGTCTATCCTAGGTCAGCCCAGCGGCGATCGGCTTGAGACGGATGTCCTGACTTTTGAGGAAGTCTCTTGAAGGGAATCGGGCGATCGGGACAATCGTCCCAAGATAGGAGTGGGATATGAGGCAAAATCCGTTACAGTAAATTGAAAGACGCTTCTGCTGAGGCAACTATGCTTGTTTCTAATCTTCCTGCACTCGATACTCCTCGCGATTGGCAGCCCATTCTACGGCGATTTGAAGAGATCTTAGGCAAGGATGGGGTGGTGAAGCGTAAGGAAGAACTTCTGGTTTATGAATGTGATGGTCTGACCAGTTATCGTCAGCGCCCTGCTGTAGTGGTTTTGCCTCGGACAACGGAAGAGGTTGCGGCTGTGGTGAAAGTCTGTCACGAGTTTACGGTTCCCTTTGTTGCCAGAGGTTCCGGGACAGGTTTGTCTGGTGGGGCTTTGCCAATCGAGAACTGTGTGCTGATTACCACGGCACTGATGCGGCAAATTCTAGAAATTGACTATGACAACCAGCGGGTGCGAGTCCAACCGGGAGTGATCAATAACTGGGTGACCCAGGCGGTAAGTGGCTCAGGATTCTACTATGCGCCAGATCCCTCCAGTCAAATTATTTGCTCGATCGGCGGCAATGTGGCAGAAAATTCCGGCGGTGTTCACTGCTTAAAATATGGCGTGACCACCAATCATGTCCTGGGGTTGCGTCTTGTAACTCCGACCGGGGCGATCGTGGAGGTGGGGGGAGACTTGCCAGAAATGCCTGGTTACGATTTGACTGGGGTATTCGTAGGCTCAGAAGGAACCCTCGGCATTGCGACCGAAATTACCTTACGGATCTTAAAAACAGCAGAGTCGATTCAGGTCCTGCTGGCGGACTTTACCACGGTGGAAGCTGCTGGAGCGACGGTTTCTGACATTATTGCGGCAGGTATTATTCCCGGTGGGATTGAGATGATGGATAACTTCAGCATCAATGCCGTGGAAGATGTGGTGAAAACCAACTGTTATCCCCGTGATGCGGCTGCGGTGCTCTTAGTGGAAGTGGATGGGTTGCAGGTGGAAGCCGAAGCGGCTGCCCAGCGTGTGGAAGCCATTTGTCGGCGGAATGGGGCTAGATCGGTGACGATCGCCACGGATCCAGACGATCGCCTCACCCTATGGAAAGGACGAAAAGCAGCCTTTGCCGCCATGGGTAAAATTAGTCCCAATTATTATGTGCAAGATGGGGTCATTCCTCGCACCCAGTTAGAATATGTTTTGCGCGAAATTGCCAGGTTGGGGCAAGAGCATGGCTATCCCGTGGCCAACGTCTTCCATGCGGGTGATGGGAATTTACATCCACTCATCCTGTTTGACAATTCCATTCCGGGCGAGCTGGAAAAAGTGGAAGAATTGGGCGGTGAAATTCTCAAACTCTGCGTGCGCGTGGGGGGCAGTATTTCTGGGGAACATGGGATTGGAGCAGAAAAACGCTGCTATATGCCCGAGATGTTTACCGATGCCGATCTGGAAACCATGCTGAAGGTGCGTCAGGCATTTGATCCCTTGGGCATTGCTAACCCGACGAAGATTTTCCCAACTCCGGCAACCTGTGGCGAAGCGGCCCGATCGGCAGTTCAACAGGGGCATGTCCCGATCCAGGTGCCGGGAGTCGATCGCTTTTAAAGCTGAGGTTATCTCGAATGCGGTCACAGAAGAACAGTAGGATCAAGTGTACTTCAAAAGAGCGTAAAGCTCAAACTTGACGCAGATCTTGAACAACGACTTGGACAACGATGTATTTCACCCTATTTCACCTGGGTTTGAAAGCGAATATAGCCATAGGACTGATTGGGAGATCCAGGACTGGTGGCATTGGGGACATCATCTGCCACATTGACGACGATCGCGCCATCGAGGGCATCGATTTGATTGTTATTCCCATCTAAGGTAGGGGGTGCGCATTTGAGGGGATGGGCGGTGGTGGTGGGGAAGGTGGTGGGCAACGCACTGTTAGGTAGAAAAAACTGACCGCGATCGCTATCGGCTCCATCGGTTAGAACAATTTCAGGGGTGATGGCTGGATTGCCGATCGACAGGCGAAGTGAGCCAGGGGTGTAGGTGGTACCTGCTGGAACCCAATCGCAGAGGTTGAGATGTTTGACGGCGGCATTGCCATCCGAGAGGAAATAAATCGTGTACTCTACCAAATCTTTGGGTTTGACGAACTCTCCTTGAATGATGCCCCCCAGATATCCGATCGGCCAATTAGGTGCATTATCATCCACAGAGCTGGGATCTTCAGTAAAGCTGGTATAGGCGGTGCTATTAATCTTGGTAATGCGTTTCACTAATTTGAGGGCAGGTAGCGGGAAGGTAATGGTGATGGGTGTGGGACTGGTGTTATCAGTTGGGTTGCTATTTCCATTCAAGTTACCTGCACCGACAGTGTTATCTGGATCACTTCCATCTGTGGAAATATCGATCGCATTTTGATTCAGCACAGTATCGATGGCAGTGGCTACGACGGTGTTGTTAAATGTCGCAGAAGTTGTAGGTCGGATTGTGACGTTAAAGGCGATCGTAAAACTGCTGCCCACGCCCAGAGTATTGGTCGCACTTGTGTTCAGTAGGTTGTTCACACTGCCTGTATTGGTCGTTCCTCCTTGACCGGTAAACGTTGCACCTGCACTGGTGATGCTGGTCGTCCCAGAAGTGCCAGGGTTAGTAACGGTAATCACTGGAGCAGTTGTGCTAATAATCGTGGCAGGGGTGGCGGTGTTGAAGGTGCTGAGCAAATCTTCCGTGACCTGCACATTTTTCAAGGGATTGATGCCGTAATTTTTGATCGTAATCAGATAGTTCACCGTATAGGTACCATCCCCATTGGCAACGAGGCTATTTACTTTTTTGGCAGCCCCCACGATCGGTAAACCAATAATGTTTAACGTTGTTTGTGAGGCAGTACTGGGATAGTAAGTCCACAGATCCAGCCCCTTAGTATCACCAAAAGACCCATTACAATCCCCTTGACCATTTCCCCCTGTAGCCGTGCCATAGGCTCGTTGATTGGTTGTACTATTAAATCCCGTCAATGGATTACTAAAGAACACAGTTGGAGCACTGTTATTGCCGCTACAGAGCACATTACCAATTGTACCTGTAGTATGAACCTTCGTTCCATTCAGCGTTTTATACACGCGATCGTCATAGAAAGCGGTGGTATTGCCTAAGGGATTGTTAACCCCTGGATTGAGTAAGGTTAATGTAGGTCCCCCATAAAAATTATTTTCTGCATCTACGGCTGGGAAATGATATTCGCCGCTTTGAGCTTGCGCTTTGACGGAATAGTTCACCCCTACAGGAAAAGGATCTCGATTATTATCAAATCCATCCCAGGTAATGGTTTGAGTTCCTGGACTGGTCATTACACCGCGAATGACGCGATTGGTTGGCTTGGTCGGGTCAAAATCGATCCCATCTCGACTGATGATAATTTGATAATTGCCTGCCACATTGGTCGTAAAGGTGAAGGTTCCGCCTGCGCCCTCCGTACTGGTTGAAGCTGCAGTGGTGACATTCCCGCTAAAACTGAGTCCGGATAGCGTTGGCAGAATGGGATTACTGGGAATGCCAGATCCCATCACTTTGCCATCTGTACCAATGCGATCGAGATAGGGGAGTGCATCTAGATCAATGGGGTTCAGGAAAGTAGCATATTGGGGTGAAGCGAGTTTGGCACCCCCTTTAATGCTGCTCAGAGCATTGTTATCCCCTAAAATATCGTGGTAGAGAGGTGTTTTGCCATCACTATCCCAAAAGCCGACTTGATTGCCAAAGAGAATGAACCCATTGGGATCGAGACCACGCAGTTTCAACTCATAGCGAAAGCCGTCATTGGTGATGGGATACAGCGGAAAATAGAGAGGACGACCGTTTCCAGCAGTAAACAGTGACCAATAATAGGCAAAGACACGACCATTATTATCTACAGTGGTGCTAGCGTTGCTTCTGACGGTGACATCCCACATTGCAACAGTTGCCCTTTGTTGATCATTGATGTTATTGCCGGGTGTTTTAGTTGGACTCGTATCTTCAATGACTCCCGTAGGTCCACCATCTAACGTGCTCACTTCTCCCTCGGGACCATAGAAGGCAACATTGTAAATCCCCGTCACAGGTGCGACATAAACACAGGGATCGTAGCCACTGGTATTACTGAGACCATCCGCTGATTTGGGTCCTGCCAGTTCCTTCGCCCGAGTATTAATAAAGCCTTTGGCGGGTTGTTGCAATTTACAGTCAAACCCATTGGTGGCGGCAGCGGTGGTGCTAGGGGTGGGAGTCAGAGCGGGAAAAGTTTCAGCCCCAACCGTGATATCGTTGGCAACACCAGGATTATAGACACGAATATTACCATTTTTGACCCCGATCGCACTGGATCCCAATAGAATATTTTCCCCTTGTTTCGCAAAGACTTTGACCACGGTACGGCGTTTCACCAAGTTGCCGTATTTATCATCACGCCATTCAATATTGGCTCGGGCAGCGCCTGTGGGGAAACCGTTGGGATAGAAGGTGCGACTGCCTTCTGCTTGGGCGGCAAGGGGCGGCAGGGCGATCGCGATTGTGCTGGCAAGGAGGGTGGCGATGGTGTGGGTAGGATGGCGGATCATTGTTGGAAATCAAATTAATGAAATGGGGAATGGGCGCGATCGGGATTGAAATTTCAATTAATGAAATGGAAATTGCAGAATGGGCGCGATCGAAATTGCAGGATGGGCGCGATCGAAATTGCAGAATAGGCGCGATCGGTATTTGGCAGGGTTGCTAGAGACGTTCCGGCGGAACGTCTGTACGACGATGATTATGATTATTATGATTGTGGGGGGGGAGGGATTGGATGGTGGCATTGAGGGCGGGTTCGGAGGTGCCATAGTGGGGGTGAAGGGCGATCGCAGTAATGAGATCCCCAGGTTGTAAGGTGGTAATCGGGAGTGTGATGCTGAAATGTCCGGTTGGATTGGCTTCTACATTGGTGAGCGGTTGATTCAGCGGTCCTTGGGAACTTCCGGCTTCTGTTACGCGATAGAGATTAATCATCGCATTGGGTAAAGCTTTTCCTTCGATCGTCACGGTCTTTTGAATTGGACTGATGAAGAATTCACGACTGTAAAATTCTGGTGCATCAATGCCATGGTTGGCAGTTTTAGCCCGTCCACCTTTGCCCAGATTGGCGAAATTTGCCCCATCGCCTTGTTGATAATCCTGGGGATTGGTGTTGAACTGGCTAACGAGATCAATGCTCAGACCTTGTAGCTTAGAAAAGGAATTATCTTGAATCCGAATGCGATCGCTCGTAGGATAGGCTGAAACTGCCACACCGGATCCCGATTGCTGGGTAATTATATTGCGCACAATTTCATGATTTTTGCCCATCACATAGATAGCAGCTCGTTGATAGCTCTGTCCATTGCCATCCAATTGATTATGGTGAATCATGGTTTTACCTTCTGTTTTAAAGAAGTAAATGCCACTGCCTGCATTGTTGAGAATTTGGTTTTGATGAATCTCTGCCCCGTTAATATTGCCTTCTAAGCGAATCGCATCCGGCATTCCCGCAAATCCATTGGATTCAATTACATTTCTGATGATTTGCGTATATTCTGCTGTGCTGCCTGTTAAAATTCCACTGCCATCATGGTTGACAATCTGATTTTGGTGAACCATCGTTGCACTGCCGTGGAAGATGACCACCCCAAACGCAGAGCGCACCTTAATCTGAGCATCCGGCGATCGCCCGATCCAGTTGCGATCGATCCAGATCCCTTCCGGAATTTTGGTAGTGCTATCAGCGCGGGTGATGAAAATATCAGCGGGGGGCAGCGGAGCCGTAGCTTGATGGGTGCCTGTAAATCCCTGGATTGCCAACCCTCGGACTGTTATTTGATCTGCTGCCAGCGTGAGACCGCGTAAAACCGTGCGATCAGGTGCAGGGGCGATCGTGACTATGGGAGTGGCTATGGGAGCCAAAGCTGGAGGGACGACGGGAGTAGTGACAGGAGGGGCAACGGGGGGGACGATGGGAGCCTCTTGATATCCGGGTTGGGTGGTGCCATCTAGGGTGACTTTGGCACGAACGATCGCAGGGAGCAGCTCTTGTAGCAGAATCGTGGGGCGATCGCGGGGTAGATCAAAGGCGATCGTGATGGCTTTGCTAGTGGGGGAACCGAGGATCTGTCGTTTTTCTGCCGGACTCAGTTGGGCTGTGCTGCGGGTGCCGTTGACCCAATGAATGGCTTCTCGTAACGTTAAGACTTGATCGGCTTGGATGGTATCGGCAGTGCTATTGACGGTGATGCGCATGGGGGTCGTATCAGCAGCTCGCACCCAGGATGTAGGCACTATCCCAGTTTCCAGAGCAACCAAACTGAGGGAAGTTACGAAGGTGAGCAAGAACCATTTCATAGGGGGCGATCGCAAATGAATTAATTGGACTAGCTGGAACTGGACTGGCTGGAATTGGACTGGCTGGAATTGGACTGGCTGGAATTGGACTGGCTGGAATTGGACTGGACAGAAATAGACTGATCAGACTCTTGTTGCTGGGGGGGTGAAACCTTTTGCAAGCCAAAGCCATTGAACAGTTCGTTGATTTTTACCGTCAGCCCCAAGTAGGGTCCGCCCGCCGATCGAGAGCCATCAAAGTCGCGATCGTTAACTCGCCCGAAGCTATACCCAGCCGCCACCCGCAGGTTTGGGGTCAGGTAATAGCCCAGTTCCGCCAGAAAAGCCGACTCACTGAACCCAGCGCTGGGCTGATTGATCCAACGGGCTTCTCCGGTCAGATCCCAGCGGTAACCTAAGCGGTAGGTGGCTCTTGCCTGGGCGAGCGTGATGGTACTGGTGCCCACCAAATCCTGCGCCAGGTAGGTTCTGCTGTTGCGGAGACCGAACTTTCCATAGAATTCCCATTGCCAACTGGGAGCATACAATCCTTCCAAAGCAAACAGGTGCTCTTCCGATCCCGTCCCCGTGCCAAAGAGAATCGTTTCCGGTGTGGTGGCAGGATTTTTACGATATTCATAGCGCAGGAGGGCATTCAAGCGATCGTCGTGCGGATCGCGGTAAGCCAGTCCGAGGCGGAGAGTTTTGCTGTCACCCAGTCCTGTTAGAGTTTGATTCGCTGCATTCGCCTGTTGATAACGCAGCATCGCCGTCAGAGAAGGAGAAAGTTTGCCATTGGCGCTGGCACTGATCACCGTATTGCGTCCGGTGGAGGAACTGCGATGATCGATGCGAGCACTGGCATTGAAATTGGGACTATCAGTATATTCAATCCCCACGCTGAAGTTATCTCCCCCATCCAGACCTAGGGCAGAAGCGGCTTGACCAAAAATGTAGGGCTGGGCAAACCGCTGACCCGCTGCCGTGCGCGAGAAGGTGCTGAAGACATGTTCATAGGCAAGATCGACCTTTAAACCGGGAGATAGGCGGAATTTTTGCTGGAAGCCGATCGCCCCTTGCATGGTGAGATCATTCGCCCCGCCAATC